>JAIBAS010000060.1 GCA_019695075.1 Promineifilum sp.
CATCCACGCCCTGGTCTTGCGGGCGCAACTGCACTGGGAGCGCGGCGCAACCGGCCTGGCGCTGGACCGGCTGGCCGAGGCGATCGCGATGGGCTATGGGCGCGGCTACCGGCGCTGGTACGTTGAGCAGGGCGCGGTGATGGGCGAGATGCTCCACGCCCTGGCCCGCAGCGGCCGGCTGGTCGAAGAGTCCGGCGCGTTGCTGGCCTTGCTGGCCACGGCCGGCGCGGCACGCCCGGCGCTCCGCGGCAACGCTGCGGGCCGGATGGAGGCGATCACCCCCCTGAGCGAGCGCGAGATCGATATCCTCGAATACCTGGCGAGCGGCCTGAGCAATAAGGAGATCGCCCAGAAGCTGCGCATCTCGCCGCTGACAGTGCGCAACCACGCCTCCAGCCTGTACGGCAAACTGGGCGTCCGCACCCGCCGGCAGGCCGTGGCGCGGGCGCGGGCGCTGGGGTTGCTGCGGGCTGGGGAGTAAAAGGGTAGGGGCAGACCTATGTGTCTGCCCTATCCCCCCGCCCTACGCTCCCGCCCGGGCAGTTGACAACCCCTCCCGGCAAGATGCATACTGTAACTATCCCCGTGAGATAAGGAGCCACGCCATGTTAAGAGAACGCTATAGCGACGTAACCATCACCGACCTACCCCCACTGCGGGTGGCCGCTTTTCGCGCCGTCAGCCGGACACCGGAGGACGACGCCCTGCGAGTGCTGACGCGCTGGGCCGTCGGCGCGGGCCTCAGCGAGCTGCCGCGCACCTTCGGCTTTGACGTGGATGTGTCGCCCCGCCAGGCAGAGGCTGGGCTGCGCGGCTATGAGTTGTGGCTGGTTGTGCCGGAGGGCATCCCGCAATCGGAGCCGATCACGCTACGGGACTTTCCGGGCGGCCACTATGCCACACTGATCATCCACCACCCGTTCGACGATCCCTTCGCCTACATCCCCGCCGGTTGGAGCGCGCTGCACGAATGGGTTGCCAGTCGCCGCCTGGCCGCGCCGGGCGAGCCGCAATGCCTGGAAGAAGTGATCGCCGGCGAGGCTGGACAGGACATGATCCTGTACTACCCTGTGCGCTCCGCGTAGTGTCGGATGATCCCTGTCCCGATGTCGGCCGCGCCCCGTAGGGCAGGAAGAAGCCTGCCCTACGGCCTTGGGGAAAGAAAGTAGCCTCTGATACAATCCCCCCATGACCGACACCCAGCAGGAAACCATCCACCATATTCTGACCAACTTCCACACCTTCGCCGTCGTCGGCTTCAGCGATCGCGACCGGCGGCGGGCGGCGTTCTATGCCCCCGCCTACCTGAAGGGCCACGGCTACACCGTCATCCCCGTCAACCCGCGGCTGGAGACGGGGCTGAACCGCCCGGCCTACCCCGCGCTGGCCGACGTGCCCGGCCCGTTCGACGTGGCCCTTATCTACGCCGCCTCGGAGCGCGTCGGGCCGTTCGTCGACCAGGCCATCGCCGCCGGGGCGAAGGCCGTCTGGCTGCCCATCGGCGTCGTGGACGAGGCCGCCGCCGAACGGGCGCGCGCCGCCGGGCTGCTGGTGGTGATGGACCGCTGCCCGATGGTGGAGCATAAGCACCTTGATGGATAGGGTGTCAGGTTTGGTACAATGGGGGCGGGACAAATGGATATAGCCGAGATTAAGGCGTTTGTTCAGGCCGATCGTTACGTCTATAGTGTGCATGCGGATCTTGAACGCAAGGCGGATAATCTAACACTCGCGCAAGTTGAAAAGGCGATTCTGGATGGAATGATTCTGGAGCAGTATCTAGACACGGGTAGAGGTGAAAGCTGTCTCATTGTGGGCATTTCTGACAATGTGCCCATCCACGTCGTCTGTGGTTGGCGCGGCAAACGGATCGTGTTGATAACGGTCTACATTCCCCGCCTGCCAAAGTTTACTGATCCTTGGACCAGAGGAAGTACAAGCAATGAATAACGATCAAAGAAAGGACATTTGCGCGTTCTGTGGCAGTGACGAGTTCGAAGAACGCCGCGTGGATTATCTGTACAGCCATGATGGCAACTATTTGCTTGTGCCTAATACGCCGATGGAGGTATGCCGTGTCTGCGGCATGATCTATTATGACGCAGCCGTTCTAAAAGAGATCGAGAGGCGCTTTTTCGCCATCCAGGAGAAGCTGGAGTTGCCGGATCACTACATCCAGATGCCCACCGCCGCCTTTGCCTAACACGGCGACTTTATCAATAACCCGAATTCGCTTCTACGTTGACGAAGGTGTTTAAGGGTAAGGGGTTTTTCAAACGGCTTAGGCGCAATGATCGCCAATTGCCATGAATGTTCCCCTCCATCGCTCAGAAGAGTGGCTCGCCTTCTTCGCCGCCGGGCTAGACCTCGTACCACAGATTGCCCAGCGCCCCAGTCTTGAATTGTTGCGTGCTTACTTCGAGGCGCGCACCTCTTTCTGGCCTTTTCCTTATGCAACAAGTGAGTGGAGTCCAGGCAACTTCGATAGCCTGGAGTTGGAACCGCCCACCGCTTTTCAACTGATCCCCGCTGCGACCGCGCTATTGCTGGAGCAAACGAAATTTTATCAGATCGCCAACGCCGGCTGGTTGTTGGAGCAGATCGTGCGCACGAGCGACACGACGGAGATGCCCACCTTTTTGGATGAGCAGTGGGCGGCTGTCATGAGCTTGCTCGAATCTGTAGAGGGCGAAGATGCCCGCCAACTGGCTGACATCGCCAAAGACTATCTCCGTCGTTGGTACCGTCGCCATCGCCACCTGTAGGCCCAGATTGGAAGAGGCGGGATACCATCCCGCTCTACGCTTCGCTCTCCGCCCATACCGTCATCTTCCGTACCTGCTCGGCCAGCGACTCCGAGGTCAGCGTGCTGGCCTGCAAGCGCTCCACCAGCAGCGGGAAGCACAGCGGCGACGGCCGCGGCAGGTCAACAATGACCGGCCGCTGCACCGCCATGTCCGCCAACGTCCGCTGGAGGCGGCTTTGCTCCAGCTGGCGGCTGAGCACCTCGCGCTCGGCCTGGCCCAGCAGCAGGTTGCCGGGGTCGTACTTGCGGAAGACCTCGTAGAGCAGGCTGCTGGAGGCTTGCAGGTGGCGGGCCTTGCGCGGCTGGCCGGGGAAGCCCTGGAAGATGAGGCCGGCCACGCGGGCGATTTCGCGGAACTGGCGCTGGGCCATCTCGCTCTCGTTCAACCCGGCGGCGATGTCGTCCAGCAGCCGCTCGGTGCTGAACAGCGCGGCCAGGTCGAGGCCGGCGAAGGCGTCGCCCTCCGGGGCCAGCAGTTCGAAGCCGTAGTCGTTGGCCGTCAGTGTGAAGGTGATCGGCCGCGCCCGCGAGAGGCGATAGGCGGCCAGCGCGGCCAACCCCTGATGCACCAGCTTGCCGGCGAAGGGGTAGACGAACAGGTGACTGAAGCGCGTTCGCCCCTCGCGTGTGGCCAGCCGCTCCACCAGCAGCTCGTCCTCGCCGGGCACGGCCGACCAGCGCGCCTGCAAAGCCAGCAGCGGCCGGACGGCGGCCATCTCCGGCCCGTCGAAGACGCCATCGCGCGCCTCGGCCAGCTTACGGCGCACGGCCGCGCCCAACTCCGGCGAGATGGGCAGGCTCGTGCCCGTCCAGGCAGGGATGACGCCCTTGAGGCGGTTGGTTGGCTTGACATAAGCCGTCAGATCATGCACGCGCAGGAACTCCAGCCGCCGCCCGGCGAAGACGAACGTGTCGCCCGGCTTCAGGCGGCTGATGAACGACTCCTGGATGTTGCCGAGGTGCGTGCCGTTCTGGTATTTGACGGCGATGGACGCCTCGCCGACGATGGTGCCGATAGACAGGCGGTGGCGGGCGGCCACGTCGCGGGCCACGACGCGGTAGCGGCCGTCGGCCAGGGCGACGCGGTGGAATTCGGGGTAGGCGGTCAGGGCGTCGCCGCCGTGGACGACGAAATCGAGCGCCCACTGCCACTCGGTGTCGCTGAGGGCGCGGAAGGCGTAGGCGCTGCGCACCTCAGCCGGCATCTCGTCGGGCGCGAAACCGCTGCCCAGGGCGACGGTGACGAGGTGTTGCACGAGAACGTCCAGCGGCCGGTCGATGGGTTCGCGCCCCTCCAGGCGGCCGGCGCGCAGGGCGTCGCGGGCGGCGGTGGCCTCGATCAGTTCAAAGGCGTGGGTGGGCACGCAGGTGACGCGGCTGGTCGCGCCGGGCTGGTGGCCGCTGCGGCCGGCGCGTTGCAACAGGCGGGCGACGCCCTTGGGGCTGCCCACCTGCAAGACGCGATCGACGGGCGAGAAGTCCACGCCCAGGTCGAGCGACGACGTGGCCACGACGCAGCGCAGCACCCCGGCGCGCAGGCCGTCCTCCACCCAGCGGCGGGCGTCGGCCGAGAGCGAGCCATGGTGCAGGGCGATCTCGCCGGCCCACTCCGGCCGCTCGGCCAACAGGGCCTGATACCACGTCTCGGCCTGGTTGCGCGTGTTGGTGAAGACCAGCGCCGAGCGCCCCTCCGCGACGGCCGCGGCCACCTGCGGTAGCATCCTCAGCCCCATGTGGCCGGCCCAGGGGAAGCGCTCCACCCGTTCGGGAATGAGCGTGTCGATGACAATGTCCTTGGGCATGTGGCCCTGGATGAGGACGCCGGCGGCGGCCCGCTCCGGGCCGAGCAGCACGGCCAGGGCCTCATCGAGATTGCCCAGCGTCGCCGACAGGCCCCACATGCGCAAGCCGGGGCAGAGGCGGCGCAGCCGGGCCAGGCACAGCTCCGTCTGCACGCCGCGTTTGTTGCCCAGCAGCTCGTGCCACTCATCGACGACGACGCAACGCAGATCGGCGAAGAAGCGCTCGTTGTCGGGCTGCGAGAGGAGCAGGGAGAGGCTTTCCGGGGTGGTGATGAGAGCCGTCGGCGGGCGGGTCAGCTGGCGGACGCGGGCGGCGCTGCCGGTGTCGCCGGTGCGGCGCTCGACCGACCACGGCAGCCCCAGCGCATCGACGACCTCGCGCAGCGCCCGCTCGGTGTCGGCCGCCAGCGCCCGCATTGGCGTCAGCCACAACACCCGCAGCGGCACAGCCGCTGTCCTCCTCCTCTTCTCTCCCCCGCTCCCCCGCTCCCCCGCTCCCCCACGAGAGTCGCCTGACGGCCGCGAGCGCGGGCTGCCTCCCCCGCTCCCCCGTCCCCCCGCTCCCGCGCCCTCTTCCATCTCCTCCAAATACTCCAACACCGGCCCCCACCACGCCGCCTGCGTCTTGCCCGTGCCCGTGGCGGCATGGACAAGGCCACTGTGGCCGGCGCGATAGGCCTGCCAGACTTCGTATTGGAAGGGGAAGGGCAACCAGCCGCGGGCGGCGAACCAGGCGTCGGCCGGGGTGGGGCGCAATTCGGGCGGATGGTTCACGCGGAGATTGTAGTCCACCTAACCCCGTAGAGGTAACAAGTCATTCAGCAGCCCCAGAACCGGCCGAAATACGCAGCCAACGGGGCTTGCGATTCGGACGCGGGTATTTTACAATAATCTTGTCAATAGAAAGTCATGGACTTGAAGCATGGGCTTGGTGAATGAGGGCAAGCCCATACTGGAGTGGGATCCGTCGTGCTGGTGAACAATCGCCCATCGCTGTGACTGTGGAGACGCGCGTCCACAACCGCCGGCGCGCGAGCAAATGTGGCGACAAAGTTCGTTGTTCGTAATGTAGACTAGGAGAACATGATGAATACCTATTTGTTGCAACGGCGTAGCACGGCCATCGCCGTTGTCGTGTTGTTGTTCCTGTTTGCGGCCGCGTGTGTAGGAGTGGATCCGGGCGGGGTGCTGGTGTCGATGCAGCAGGCCGGCACGACGGCCGACGGTCTGGACTACAGCCCGGAGGACATCATCGCCATCACGGACGAAGGCAGCGGGTACGAGTGGTTCACCTTCTTCGACGGCAGCGAACACGGCCTGACGCCCAAGCACGCGCTCAACGCTTTCAGCTTCAATGAGCAGATGATCACCTCCGCGGGCGGCAGCGCCCCGTCGGCGCAGGATGACGACTTATACATCCCCGATCTGTACATGACCTTCCGCCCCAACTCCATCAAGGTTCCCGGCATTCCCGGCCGGGTGATGGGCCAGGACATCGTCAAATACTCGGAGACGGATCCCAGCGACGTGGGCACGTTTGAGGTGCTGTTCGACGGCTCCGACGTCGGCCTGACGACGGCGCAGGAGCGGATCGACGGCCTGGGCTTCTGGGCCCCGGAGACCTATCCTGATCCGCTGTATGAAGAGGCTTGCCCGGCGGGCATCTTCTTCATCACCACCCAGGGTGTCTACCGCGTGCCCGGCGAGATTGGCCAGATCGTCGGCAGCGGCTTCGATGTGCTGTTGTTCTGCGCCACCAACGTCGGCCCGGATACGGCCGGCTTCTGGTATCGTGTCTTCAACAACCGCGACTACAACTTGTTCTTCCCTGGCCGGGCCAGCACCAGCCTGGATGTCGTCGGCTTCGAGATAATGCCCGAGATGACGGCCGAAGCCGCCGCCAAAGGCCCGGGCATTCATGCCAAGCAGGAAGACCTGGCGGCGGGCATCGATTTCCTGTTTGTGCCGCGCACGGCCTTTGGCCTTACCGGCTACACAGACAGAATCTTCCAGCCGTCGCAACTCTACCAGGTCGATACGCTGAGCAACTACCCCACCATCTCCATCTATGGGGCGCATGCTGACTTTAACACGGGCGTGGGCTATTACAACAATACCACCTTCCCGCCGGTGAACGGCCTCGTCCAGAGCATATCCATCTTGGACTATCCGTTCGTGGTGACGGGCCAGTAACCGACAGGGCCGGCCCATAGCGTTGGGTCACCCTTAACCATCCCGGCCGCGGGCGAGGCGCGTCTCGCCCGCGGCCATGTGATGGGACTCATTACTTGCATGTGCGTGCGTTTGGGCTTAATATGTGCGCAGGGGACAGTTTCAGTGTCGGGGTAGAAGGACAGGGTCGCGACGCATCCAGTCGCGGGCTATAGAACGTTTACTTATGTCAACCTGTATCTGGAGAACTCCCATGAATCTGCGCTTCCACCGTATCTACCTCATTGCTGTGGTCGTCGTCCTGCTACTCGTGATTGGCGTGGCCGCCGTCGCCGCCGTGCCGGGCGACTACACCGCGGTCTACGTCAGCACCGAGCGGGCGGGCGTGACCGAAGATGGTCTGGCCTACGCGCCCGGCGACATCATCGCCAACGATGGCCCCGGCCAGCCGTGGTATACCTACTTCGAGGCCGCTGCCCACGGGTTGGCGGGCAGAAACATCAACGCCTTTGACCTCGAGACGCTCAATCCGACCGCCAACGACGCGGTCGCCGCGCCGATCTACATGTCTTTCAGCAACGGCCGCGTGCGTCTGCCCGGCGTGTCCGGCCCGAACGGCCTGGCCACCTACAATGACATCGTCAAATATGAGGCGCTGCTGCCGGCCGCGGCGGGCGACTCGTTTGAGGTGTTCTTCGACGGCTCCGACGTGGGTCTGTCGGGGCGGGCCGAGCAGATCGATAGCCTGTCGGTGTGGCTGCCGGGCGACTTCGTGCCGGTGGCCGTCGGCGTGCCCGGCGACTGCACCGCCGGCCTGCTGTTCATCACCACGGCGGCCAACTACCGCGTTCCCGCGGCCGATGGCACGTCGCTGACCGGCAAGGGCGGCGACATCCTCGCCTTCTGCGCCACCAACCTCGGCCCCAACACGGCCGGCTTCTGGTTCCGCGCCTTCAGCGCCACCGCGGCCGGCTTCCATCCCTTGCGCACCGTCCGTAACCTGACGGTCCACGACTTCGCCTATGATAGCAACACGGGCGAGTGGGGGCTGTATATCAGCTTCTCCGCGCGGACTGACTTCCAGATGGGCGCATTCAGCGGGTATGTCAACAACGTCTATCTGATGGACACCACCGACCTCACCCCCACTCTTCAGGTTGACCTGAGCACGGACTACCCCACGCTTAACGGCACGGCCGATGGCCTGGAGATCGAGCCGTACTTGGTGATATGCTCCAGCGACTGCTAAGTCACGGCGCTGTTCACCCCCTGTCCGCAAGTGGCGCGACGGCAACCAGGGTTGCCGCCGCGCTCTTCTTCTCTGCAAGGAGGTTGTCATGCGGCGATTGAGTTTCCTCTGTTTGTCCGTTCTGTTGTTGACCCTGGGCGCGATGCGCGCCTATGCTGCACCGCCGACGCCGATTGCCGACGGCCCGGTGCGCGTGACGACGTATGTGCTGGTGCGGGCGAGCGGCGACCCGGCGCAGTGGGCCGGCGGCGCGCGCGTGGAGCACCTGTTCCACGACTGGTATCGCCTCTATCCGTTGGCGGGGGAGACGGTGGACACGACGTTGAGCGCGACCGCAGATGCGCCCGGCGTGGAAGCGGTGTCCTATGACTACATGATCCATGTGGACGCGCCGCGGCAATTGCCGGCGGCCCTCGTCCCCGGCGATCCGCTCTACGTGCGCCAGTGGCACATGCCGCAGGTGCAGGCTGAGGCGGCCTGGGACGCCATCGACGGCGAGGGCGCGATCATCGCCATTCTGGACACCGGCGTGCGCACGGGCGGCCCCGATGGCCTGTGCCAGCCGCTGGTGGCCGAATACAACACCATGACCAACTCCACCGCGCCCCAGGCGGCCCGCGACAACGTTGGCCACGGCACCCACGTCGCCGGCACGGCCGCCGGCTGCACCGGCAACGGCGTCGGCGTGACCGGCCTGGCCTATGGGGCCAGGGTGATGGCTGTCAAGGTGCTGGGCGACAACGGCAGCGGCTCGTTCAGCGACGTGGCTGAGGGCATCGTCTGGGCGTCCGACCACGGCGCGGGGGTCATCAATATGTCCCTCGGCAGCGCTTGCACGACCACCTGGCCGGCGTGCAGCACGACCATCGTCAACGACGCCATCGACTACGCCGCGACGTCAGATGTGGTCGTCGTCGCCTCGGCCGGCAACGACAACCGCACCTTTGTCGGCCAACCGGGCAACCACCCCGAAGCCATCGCCGTGTCGGCCATGGACTTCGCCCGCAACCGCGCGCCCTACTCCAATCGGGGCGTGGCCGTTGACCTGGGCGCGCCGGGTGGCAACACGGGCGCCGACCTGAGCGGCGACGGCTTTGTCGATGGCGTGCTGCAGGAGACATTCAACTCGAATGGCGTCTGGGGCTATTACTATTATCAGGGCACGTCGATGGCCGCGCCCCACGTGACCGGCGCGGTGGGCCTGCTGCGCAGCTGCGTGCCCCAGGCAACGCGCGCCGACGTGCGCGCGGCGCTGGAATCGACGGCCGACGACCTGGGCACAGCCGGCTTTGACACCACCTACGGCAATGGCTTCCTGCAGATCCGTGACGCCATGGACGCGCTGGCGACACAGTATGGTCAGGACGCCGCCAATGGCTGCGCTTTTGTAGGCGCGCCGCCATGCCTGACGGTGACGACGACGGCCATCGGCCCGGGCGACGTGTCCATCAGCCCGCCATCGAACTGCATGGCCGGTTCCGAGCCGGGCTATCTGTTCGACACCGACCTGACGGTGACGGCCACGCCCGACCCCGACAACGTTTTCACCGGCTGGAGCGGCGACGCCGCCGGCACGGCCAACCCACTCGTGCTGACGCGCTACGGCAACCTGGCTATCACGGCGACGTTTGCCGATTGCAACACGGTGACGACCGCGACCAACGGGCCGGGCACGGTCGGCGTGCAGCCGGCGCCCAACTGCGGCGGCGCGGGCTATATGGACGGCACGCAGGTGACGCTGACGGCCACGCCCAACGCCGGCTACGTCTTTGACAGCTGGAGCGGCGACGCCAGCGGCTCGGCCAACCCCCTGGCGCTGACAGTGAACAGCGACGTGTCCGTGACGGCCAACTTCGTGGCCGCGCCGCAGGTGGCCGTCAGCCTGCTGACCAACGGCAGCGTCCCCGGCGTGACCTATCGTGACGAGGACGTGCTGCGTTATACCGGCGTCTGGTCGATGCTGTTCGACGGCTCGGCCCACGCCTTCCCCGGCGACGTGGACGCGCTGGCCATCCTGCCCGACGGCTCCCTGTTGCTTAGCCCCGACGTGCCGGTGAAAAACCTGCCCGGCATCGGCAAGACGGCCGTCGATGACAGCGACATCGTTCGCTATGATCCGGCGACGGGGCAATATAGCTGGTACTTCGACGGCTCCGACGTGGGCCTGACGACGAACGGCGAGGACATCGACGCGCTGGCCTTGTTGCCCGACGGCGACCTGCTGATCAGCACCCTGGCCGCGGTGAGCGTGACGGGCGTTTCGGCCGCCGACGAGGACGTGCTGCGCTTCCACGGTGGGGTCGGTTCGAACACCACATCGGGCACGTGGTCGCTCTACATCGACGGCAGCGACCTCAGCGCGGCGCTGGGCGACATCGACGCCATCGCTATCAGCGGCAGCAACGTCTATCTGTCGGCCGAAGCGGCGGTGACGTTGGGCGGTCAGAACATGGCCCCCGGCGATGTCTTCCTCTGCGCCGGCCTGACACCGGGCAGCGCCACCAGCTGCGGTTCCATCAGCCGCTTCTGGCAGGGGACGGCTGTCGGCTTGGCGGCGTCGGCCAATGTCGACGCGCTGGAACTGATCGCGCCGTAGGAATTCGAGTGATGTGGGACAGACCTCAGAGGTCTCAGAAGACCTCTGGGGTCTAGGTCTAGTTATCATTAGCTGGGCGCGGATCGGCATGACCCGAATCCGCGCCCAGCCGCGTTTCTCATGTGCCTTTCCCCGGCCGGCGCGTCATTTGGCCGGCCATACCGTCTAATAGACACAGATACCCCTACTGATCGCCTGCCCGGACGATTGACGCGCTGGGCAAAATGGGCTAGACTGATCATGAAAGTCGCCGTGTATTCCCGCCTGATGGGAGCCTTATCGTACTGCTGGCATAACAGATATTTGCGGGGATACAGCCCTTGTTTGTAGGAGCGGTGGTCTGGCCAGCCAGGGCTGGATCAATACGGGTCAGGCTAGCCCACCTGGGGAGGTCATGATGTTTCATCGCACGTTGGCTTTGGCGCTGGTGCTGCTGCCCGCGCTGTTTTTGGCCGCCTGCCAGTCAAACGTATCCCCATTCGATACCCAGACCGGCGTTCAAACCTTTAACGAGGACTCTGGTCAGGATACAGATGCCCTGCTCGGCGCTGTCGAAACCGGGGACGGTGGCTATCCTTCCAAAGTATCCGTCGCCCCGGGCGAGAGCATCGCGTTTCACATCGGCAACGGCCGCAACATACCTTATAGCCTCAGCGTCTACCGCGAGGGCGCGCAACGCCAGCTGATGGCCACCATCCCTAACGTCACCAGCCAGACGCGCAGTTGTGCCGGCAAGGCCACCATGGGCTGCAATTGGCCGGCCACAGTCACCTTCACCGTGCCCGCCAACTGGCCGAGCGGCGTCTATACCGTCGATATCCCGCGCACGTCCGGCGGACGCTATCGGCTGCTCTTCTTCGTGCGCGAAAGCCACCCCGGTACGGCGCGGATTCTCTTCCTGACCTCGGTCAATACTTTCCACGCCTACAACGATTACGGCGGCGGCTCGCTCTACCAGACCCAGGCGCCGCAGGTGGACAAGGTCAGCTTTGACCGGCCCTATGGCGGGAACGGCGTAGGCAACTACGACCGTTGGGAGAGCCACTTTGTGCAGTGGGCCGAGGCGGCCGGCTACGACATCGCCTATGCGACCACCTATGACCTGGAGTTCTTGCCCCATTTGCTGGAGCCGTATGAGGTGGTCATCATCGCCGGGCACAGCGAGTACTGGACGTGGAATATGCGCCAGCGCGTGAAGGCCTTTGTGGCCGGGGGCGGGCGCTTCATGAACCTGAGCGGCAACACCATGTGGTGGCAGGTGCGTTTCGAGGACAACGGCCGCACGATGATCGGTTATAAGAACTGGCGCGAGGACCCCGACAAGTCCCGCGAAGGCGCGACGGACGAAAACTGGAACTACCCCATCCGGGACACGTCGTTTCTCATCACCGGCTTGCACTGGCCTTTTGGCGGCTACCCCGGTGACAATGGCAACGGCTACTACACCGTCAATGCCGGCCATTGGATCTTCAACGGCACGGGCCTGACGGAAAACCAGCTCTTCGGCAAGGGGCCAACCCGGCAGACATCGATCCATGACAAGGAATCGGACGGCCTGGCATTCAACTGCGCCGCGGACGGGTCGACCATCCTCGGATCGATCAGTGGCACGGGCACGCCGCGCAACTTCACCATTCTCGGCCTGACGCCTGTCCTCAGCAAAATCCGCGGCATGGAGGGTGTGGCGATGATGGGCCTGTACACGAATACTGCCGGCGGCGCGGTCTTTTCGGCCGGCACGACTGGCTGGGTGCTAGGGCTTGACCAACCGATTGTCGACCGCATCACGCGCAACATCCTCGATCGCTTTCTGGCGGGGAACTTCCCTCAGGAGCCGTTGGCCGCCGACGCGGACGTAGTATTCCGTGATCGGTTCAATTGCATTGCCCTGGAGCGCGATCGCTATTCCAGCGCCATGCCGTCCGAAGACAAACCGAAGCTCAACTACGTCGAGGTGAATAAGGGGGATGCCAACCGGTTGACGGCGGATTGTGGTTATGATGGCTCGGGCCTGGCCATGCGTCCCAATGATGGCTCGGCCTACTTGAACTTCCTTGAACCGGACTTGTCCGGCATCGACAAGCTCTATACCGGCGTCTATCTCGATCTACATGATTTGATGCTGGTGGAGAACACGACCATCGATCTGTTCCGCGACTACGACGACGCCTTCGTTGACGAGCCGGCGCCGGCGGCCGTGCTGCAACTGGCGCGTCGCGGGGGCCAACTCGTGGCGCGCTATCAACCGGCCGGGCAGGACTTCTCCTGGGTGCCTGTGCCCGCCGACCGCTTCTTCCTGCTGGAAACCACCTGGAACAGTCAGACGCGGACGATCACTCTGTCCATTGACGGCCAGCAGCGCGCTCAGGGAGCGCTGCCGGCGTCCGCCAACACGCTCAATCGCGTCGATTTTGGGACGATCAAAGTTGCCGGCAACGCTAGCGGCACGCTCTGCCTGGATGAGCTGGTCTACGATGACCTGGTCGACGACGCGCCCCCGCCGCCCCCGCCGCCCCCGGCGCTCCGCGTCAGCCTGCAATCGAACGGCACGATTGGCGACTTGGCCTATGCCGACGAGGACGTGCTGGTCTACAACAATGGTTGGTCAATCGTGTTCGATGGCTCGGCCCACGGCCTGCCCAAGGATGTCGATGCGCTGGCGATTCTGGGCGACGGCTCGTGGCTGCTCAGCCCCGATGCGCCGCTGAAGAACCTGCCCGGCATCGGCAGCGCGACCGTGGACGACAGCGACATCGTCCGCTATGTGCCGGCGACGGGCCAGTATAGCTGGTACTTCGACGGTTCCGACGTGGGTCTGACGACGGCGGCCGAGGACATCGACGCCCTGGCGGTGCTGCCCGACGGCGACCTGCTGATTAGCGCGCTTGGGGCGGTGGCCGTGCCCGGCGTGTCGGCCGCCGACGAGGATGTGCTGCGCTTCGACGGCGCGGCCGGCTCGAACACCACCTCGGGCGCGTGGTCGCTCTACATCGACGGCAGCGACCTGAGCAGCGAGCTGGGCAGTGTTGACGGGCTGGCGGTGAATGGCAGCAACGTTTACCTGTCGGCCGCAGACGCGGTGACGCTGGGCGGCCAGAGCATGGCCCCTGGCGACGTGTTCGCGTGCGCCGGTCTGACGCCGGGCGACACTACCCGTTGCGCGTCCCTCAGCCGCTTCTGGCAGGGGACGGCCGCGGGGCTGGCCGCCGGGGCCGACGTCGACGCGCTGGAGTTGTTGCTGCCGTAGGGTGTAGTTGTCGCGTGTAAATGAAGGCTTGACCGGCTTGGAGGGCCTGCCAGGTCTTAAGCTCTGGCGCGGAGAAAGCCTTGCCGTAAGGAAAGTGTGCTATCATGATCGCTGGGCAGTGGGGGGCCGACCCAACGGCCCGATCAAGCTACTTGCCCGACTGGGAGATTTCACTATGTATGGCCTGCTGCGCCCACGAACACTGCTGAGCGTCCTTCTCGTTCTGCTGGCGCTGACTGGTTGCGCCACGAAAAGCGCCGCGCCGGACGATGTCGAGAGCGGCGATGCCGGGAGCTTCACCGACAGCGATGTCACCTACAACTTCGGCGGCTATACGTCAAAGGTCTCGGTGGCCCAGGGCGAGTCGCTGGAGTTCCACCTGTCGGTTGACAAGGGTAGTACGGTCGCATTGGCTATCTACCGCGAGGGTTCGCCGCGCACGCTGATGACAACGCTGACGGGCGTGCCGGCGGCGACCTATGGCTGCAACGGCGGCTATGCGACCGGCTGTGACTGGCCGGCGGCGACGAGCTTCACTGTGCCGCGTGATTGGCCATCGGGCGTCTACGTGGCGGAGATGAAGACCGAGGCCGGCCGCACCCGGCCGATTATCTTCTGGGTGCGCGAAGACAACCCCGGCTCCACGGCCCACCTCCTCTTCCTATCGTCGGTCAATACCCACCAGGCGTATAACGACTATGGCGGCGGTTCGCTCTATGGCTTTGGCGGCACGGTTAAATCGACCCAGGTTAGTTTCAACCGCCCCTATACCACCGGCCTAGGCAAGTACCAGATTTGGGAGGCCAAAGCGATTCCCTGGTTGGAGGATCATGGCTACGCCGTGGAATATGCCACCACCTATGATCTGCAATTCCATCCCGATCTGCTGACCCACTACGACGTGGCCATGATCGTCGGCCACAGCGAGTACTGGAGTTGGGACATGCGGCAGAGGGTGAAGGAGTTTCTGGACGACGGTGGGCGATTTATCAGCCTGACCGGCAACACCATGTGGTGGCAGGTGCGCTTCGAGGACAACGGCCGGACGATGATCGGCTATAAGGATTGGACCAAAGACCCCCAGAAGTCGGCTCAATTGAGCACCGACAACCCATGGGACGTACCTATCTACGACACTCCCTTCACTTTCACCGGGCTGCACTGGCCTTTCGGCGGCTATCCGGGGGCCAACGGCGACGGCTACTACGCCGTCAACACCGACCACTGGGTCTACCAGGGCGCGGATGTTTCCGAGAATCAGCTCATTGGTAAGGGGACGAGCCTGGAGACGTCGATCCACGACAAGGAGTCCGACGGGATGGCGTTCAACTGCGCCACCGACGGCGCGACCATCCTGGGGCCGGTGGGCAACACCGGCACGCCGCGCAACTTTACGGTGTTGGGTCTGACCACAGTCTACAGCCAGATTCGTGACCTGGACGACTTCACCATGATGGGCATCTACACTGTGCCCGGCGGCGGCGCGTTTTTCTCGGCCGGCACGACCGGTTGGGCGCTGGGACTAAATGACCCGGCTATCGACCGCATGACGCGCAACGTCATCGATCGCTTCCTGGCCGGCAACGTGCCCGCGGAGCCGGTGAATCCCGACACGGACTACTTCTTCTACAATCGCTTCAACTGCTACGATGTCGGCCGGGGGCGCTTTGGGGCGAAGGGCTGGCCAGACGACATTGCGCGCAACAACTTCTATGACTGGGAGGGCAGTGGCACGAGCCGGCTGACGTTGGCCTGTGGCGTGTCCGGGTCGGGCATGGAAATGACACCGCGCGGAGACACGCTCTACAAGTCGCAGATTCGGCCGAATTGGGCCGCGACCAACGCCCTCTATACCCATTTCTTCCTGAACGTGGCCGGCATGAGGCTTAATGACGGTCAGAGCTTCACGCTGATGCAGATGTACAACGATGAACGGACGACCAAGAAGATATCGCCGCTGATGGAGCTGCAACTGCGGCGGCAGGGCACGGGCTACCAGATGCGTTACCAGCCTGTGGGCGGCACTCTGTCCTGGGTCAACGTGCCCACGGATCGCTTCTTCCTGGTGGAAACGGGCTGGAATCGCAACACGGGGCGCGTGGCGTTGTGGATTGACGGGACAGGTTACGATCAGTCGTTGTCGCTCGCCGACATGCCGACGCTCAACCGGCTGGACCTAGGCGGAACGCGCGCAACGGGCGTCGTAGGTGGTTCATATTGTCTGGATGAGCTGATCTTCGACGGCCAACGCCTGGATCATGACCCGGACCCGACGGCTACGCCCACCGCGACGCCCACCCCCGGCCCAACGCCGACGGCCACCGTCAGCCCCACGCCGACGGTGACCGCCTCGCCAACGGCCACCGCCACCCACGACCCGGACGCCACGCCCACTGAAACGCCGACGGCCACTGCCACCGGTATCGTCACCGCCAGCCCCACGCCGACGGCCACCGCCACCCACGACCCGGACGCCACGCCCACTGAGACGCCGTCGCCTTCGTCGACCAGGCCGGCGTGGACGAACCAGACGTACTTGCCGATTATGATCCGTTAGCGACGCGAGCACCGGTCGCCCGCTAACCAGGTGGCGCGGGCGGCCGGATCAGGCTACAACTAGCCCATGACACGCCAACATCAAGTAAACGCACCGGCGCGGGCGGGCGCGGCGGGGTGGCCCTGGTGGCTCCTCGCCGGCGACTGGCTCGTGTTGCTCCTCTTTGTCTTCATCGGCCAGCGCGACCACGGCATTGCCGGGCAGGGGGCGACGACCAGCCTGCTCTCGACGACATTCAGCCTCGTGGTGGCCTGGACGGCGGTTGCCTTCGTGCTGGGCGGCTACCGGCTGCGGCCCGGCCCCGGCTGGCGGATGTGGCTCGGCCGGATGGTGAACATCTGGCTGGTGGCCGCGCCGCTGGGTCTGGTGCTGCGCGCCCTGCTGCGCGGCCAGGACGCCATCCCGGTGATATTCATCCTCGTGGCCATGAGCATCGGCGGGCTGATGATGGTCGGCTGGCGAGCGGCGGCTTACTGGTGGGTGGCGCGGCGGGCGGCGTAGGGGAGCGGGGGAGATACAGGCTCTAGACCGGCTTGGCGATGATTTCGTCGCCGGCCAGGACGAAGACGCGCTCCCCCGCCCGCGGCCGGACGACGGCCGTGCCCGTGAACTCGCCAAAGGCCGGCAGCAAAGCATAGTCGCGGCCGAAGTAGAAGCACGGCAATGTCAGGGCGCGGCCATTGCCGCCCAGGGCCACGGCCGGGTGGACGTGGCCGGCAACGGGGTACCCCTGTAGCGCGGGTTGGTAACCCGCCTCTTCCGCGTTTACGGCGGGTTGCCAACCCGCCCTACAAGTCGGTGGCTCGTGGAGCCAGACGAAGGGCGCTTCGACCACCGGCGCGTCCAGGCATTCCACGCCCCAATCCTCCGGCGGGTCGCCGGCCCGGTTGTCGTGGTTGCCGCGAATGAGGGTGATGGCCAGGCCGGGGCGGGCGGCGCGCCAGGCGGTGACCTGCTCTAGCGTGCGCGGGGCGCGACCGGCGCGGA
>JAIBAS010000017.1 GCA_019695075.1 Promineifilum sp.
CGGCTGGCTGATGCTGACCGGCGACCCGGCGCGCACGCGGGCGACCGTGGGCGGCGGCTTCGGCGTGTACTTCTCGCCGCCGGACTTGCAGGCCGGAGGCGACTCGCCGCGCGTCAAGTTCGACCCGCGCTACGTGTTGGTCGATCACCTGGGCATCATGCGCGCCGAGTATCGCACCGGCGCGCCCGACCCGACCCTCATCGCCCGCGACGTGAATCTCTTGCTCGAAGAGGCCGCCAACAGCGACGGCGTCGTTCGTCTGGGTTACGAGGCGGCGCACCTCTTCCTGTGTTATCCCCGGTAACGGCGACACGATGGCCACGCAACCCAACACCGACGCCGCCATGACCTCCGCGCCCGCCAGGCGCGCCCGCATCTTCCTGTGGGTCGGCCTGGCCGCGCTGCTGCTTGTCGGTGGCGTGGCGGTGTGGAGCCTGATCAACGGCCGCCTGCCGTTCATGCCGCCCCAACTCCACGGCACGGTCATCCAATCGCCCGACCGCGTGCCCGACTTCACTCTGGACGCCAGCACGGGCGAGCGCGTCAGCCTGAGCGATTTGCGCGGCAAGGTGCTGCTGGTCTATTTCGGCTACACCTTCTGCCCGGACGCCTGCCCGACGACGATGGCCGAACTAAAGAAGGTTCCGCCGGCGTTGGGGCGCTCGGCCGACGACGTGCAGGTCGTCATGATCAGCGTTGACCCGCAGCGCGACACGCCCGAAGTGCTGCGCGAGTATTTGGCCCACTTCGACCCGTCCTTCCTGGGCCTGACGGGCACGGAAGAGGAGATTCTGGCCGCGGCGACGCCCCTGGGCATCTACTACTACGCCCACGAAGGTTCGGCGGCCAGCGGTTATCTGGTCGATCACACGACGTCGGTTCTGGCGATTGACCGCGAGGGCTATCTGCGCGTGATCTACAGCTTTGAGACGCCCGGCGAGGATATCGCCGCTGATATGCGCTGGCTGGTGCGTCAGTGAGAGTGAGCCAATGCTGCCGGTGAGGTGTCGGCGGCGTAAATGACGTGACAACGAAGGAGGTTGCATGAACGACAAGGATCGGTACAAGACACCCCAGGGGACCATCGCCCTGATGGTCATTTTCATCATACTCATCATCGCGTTGTGGGGCAGCGCCTATCTGACCTTGCTGTCCAGAGGAGTGACGCAGTAATGCACATCGATCGCTACGAACGGCTATTCCTGTACGCAGCGGTGGCGCTCCTTGTCGTCTTCATGGGCGCGCTGGCCGTCAGCAGCTTCGCCTATGGCATCCGCGTGCCGACAGCGACCGAGCGGGTCGACCCGCGCACGGTGGCCACGCCGCCGTCGCCGTGGGGCGAACCGGTCGAGAACCGTCTGCGCGAACTGTCGCCCGGCAACTACGAGGTCTACATCCTGGCCCAGATGTGGCAGTTCACGCCGGCCACGATCACTGTGCCCAAAGGCTCGCGGGTGACGTTCTACGTAACGAGCAAGGACGTGCAACACGGCTTCAAGCTGGCCGGAACGAACATCAATATGATGGCCCTGCCCGGCGAAGTGGCCCGGCTGACGGCCACATTCGACACGCCCGGCACCTACAACTTCATTTGCCATGAGTACTGCGGTGCCTTGCACCATACGATGTATGGCCAATTGGTGGTCGAAGAGTAAGGCGACCTAGGAGGACACAGAATCAATGACCAAGCGCAAAGCACAAGCAGTGACCCCCGCCGCGGCCGCCTTGCCGCCCGGTACCTTCAAGCGCGAAGACCGCCTGGCGGCCTGGTTTATCACTATCGCGATGGTGGCCCTGTTCATTGGCGGCTCGATGGGGCCGCTCCAGAAGCTGGAGCACGTCGGCATCAACTGGTATCCGGCGCTGGCCAAGATCGGCATCGGCAGCGTCCGCATCCAGTCGTACTATCAGGGTCTGACCGCCCACGGCGTCCTGAACGCCCTGGTGTGGACGACCTTCTTCATCGTCGGCTTCTTCAACTACGCCATCCCGCGCAGCCTGGGCCGGCCGCTCAGTCGCCCGCGCGTCAACCTGCTGGCGCTGGTGCTGATGATCGTCGGCCTGGTCATGGCCGCCATTCCGATCCTGACCAACCTCGCCTCGGTGCTCTACACTTTCTACCCACCCATGAAGGCCAGCGTCTTTTTCTACCTGGGCCTGGTGCTGGTGGTTGTTGGGTCGTGGGTGGCCGGACTGAGCTACTACATGACCTACTGGCAGTGGCGCAAGGACAACCCCGGCCAGAAGACGCCCTTCATCGCCCTGGCGGGCATCATCACGATGGTCATGTGGCAGATCGCCACCCTGGGCGTGGCCACTGAAATCCTGGTGCTGATCATCCCGTGGGTGCTGGGTTGGACCGAAGGCACAGACCCGCAGCTGGCGCGCACCTTCTTCTGGTTCACCGGCCACCCGCTGGTGTACTTCTGGCTGCTGCCGGCCTACGTGTCCTGGTACGGCATGTTGCCCAAACAGGCCGGCGGCAAGATGTTCAGTGAGCAGCTGGCGCGGCTGGTGTTCTGGCTATTCCTGGTGTTGTCCATCCCGGTTGGCCTCCACCACCAGTTTGTCGATCCCGGTGTGCCGGCCGGCTGGAAGGCCATCCACGCCGTGTTGACCTACTCGCTCTTCCTGCCCAGCATGGCCACGGCTTTCACCGTGGTGGCTTCGCTGGAGGTCGCTGGGCGGGCGCGCGGCGGCAAGGGCTTGTTGGGCTGGATTACCAAGTTGCCGTGGGGCAACCCGTCGTACACGGCCCAGAACCTGGCCATGATCCTGTTCGTCTTCGGCGGTATTGGCGGTTTGACCAATGCGTCGTACAATCTGAATCTGGCCATCCACAATACTATCTGGGTTCCCGGCCATTTCCATCTGACTGTCGGTTCGGCCGTCACGCTCACTTTCTTCGGCATCGCCTACTGGCTTGTTCCGGCATTGACGGGGAAACCGCTGGCCAGCCGCCGCGCCGCTCTGGCGCAGGCCTGGACGTGGTTTATCGGCATGTTGCTGATGTCGAACGCCCTGCACATCCTCGGATTGAACTTCGGCGCTCCGCGGCGGACCGCGCTGGGCACGGCTCCCTACGTCGATCCGGCCTGGAACCCGTTGCAGATCGAGGCGGCCATCGGCGGCATCGTTCTGGGTATCAGCGGTTTGCTGTTCTTTGGCAACATGCTGGCCACGGCGCTGTCGCGCAAGCGCGCCGAGGTGCGCGAGGAGATGCCCGTGGCTGAGCCGTTGCACCCGGAGTATGTGACGCCCGGTTGGCTGGACAACTGGCGGCCGTGGGTGATCGCTACTATCCTGTTGATTCTCGTCGCTTACGGCCCTGTGCTGGTAGGCATGATCGCCAATATCAACCTGAACGCGCCCGGCGTGCAGATTCGCTAGGCGGTCGGCTGGTCTTGGCCGAATAAGCTGTGTACGTGGAGGTACACCTATGTCCAAAAAAACGCTGTTGCTGTTGTTGGTGAGTTTGTTCCTGTTGGCGTTGGCCGCTTGTGGCGGCGGTGGCGGCGATACCGCGACCGATGAGCCGGCCGGCGACACCGCCGCCGACACCGGCGCGATTGGCGACGCCGCCAACGGCGAGAAGCTCTTCTCACAGGCGACCATCGGCGCGAACAACGCCCCTGGCTGCATCACCTGCCATTCGCTGGAGCCGGATGTCGTCATCGTTGGCCCGTCGCAGGCTGGCCTGGCCACCCGCGCCGCGACCCGCGTGGCGGGCATGTCGGCGGCCGACTACATCCACCAGTCCATCGTCGAGCCGAATGCTCACGTCGTCGAGGGCTTCGCCGAAGGTCTGATGTATCAGAACTACGCGACTGACCTGACCGAGCAGGAGATCAACGACATCGTCGCCTACACGCTGACGCTGAAGTAATCGCACGCTGTCTGTGCCCGGCCGGCTCGTCGCCGCCGGGCCTCGTAAACCCGTGCAGGGGCGGCCATAGCAGCCGCCCCTGCCCCCCATTTCTCATCGTGGGAGCGCCGGATGCCCAGTCCGGCAATAAGCCATCGCATCACTAGCGCTATGTCCGCATCGCACCCGACCGAGCCGCCGGCCCCGTGGCGCGATTCTCCCGAATCGCCCGCCACGCCGACTCCTACCCGCGCCAGCGACCAGGCCCCTCGCGACCACATCACCTGGCTGACCGGGCCGTTGCCCACGGCCGGCACGGAGAATCAGATCGCCGCCTGGCCGCCACGCCGCAGCCGCTGGGCAGTCGCCCTGGAGCGCATTGCCCTGGCCGCCGAGCGCGTCGTCAACCGCGTCACCAGCGCCAAGTACAATCCGCTCTACTACACGGGCACGATCGCCTTCTTCCTGCTGCTCATCGTCGGGCTGACCGGCCTCTATCTGTTCTTGTTCTTCCAGTATGGTTATGACGCCTCCTATGCCGCCGTCGGCCGCATGGAGTCGCAGTTCATTGCCCGCACCATGCGCGCCATCCACCGCTACGCCTCCGGGGCGACGGTGCTGGTGACGCTGCTGCACTTCTACCGCATGCTCTTCATGGAGAAGTTCCGCGGCCCGCGCTGGCTGGCCTGGCTGACGGGCGTGGTGCTGACGGCCGTGATCTGGTTTGCGGGCATCACCGGCTACTGGCTCATCTGGGACGAGCGCGCCGTGCTCATCAACGACACGTTTGCCCGCGCCCTGAAGGCGCTGACGCCGTGGCAGCCGGCCTTCATGGTCTACCTGAGCGAGGCCGAGGCGGCGGGGCGGAGTTGGGTGCTGTTCCTCGTCGTCCTGGCGGTACACGTCGTCCTATTCCTGACAGCCATTGGCTTCTTCTATCTCCACATCGTCCGGCTGAAGCGGCCGAAATGGCTGCCGCCGATGCCCTGGGTCGTCGGCATTGGCGCGATTGTGCTGCTGGCCGGGCTGCTGTTCCCCGTGGGCACGCTGCCGCAGGGGGACTTGCTCCGCTTCGCGGAGGCGATCACTTTCGATCCCATCTTCCTGTTCTTTTTGGCGCTGCCCGGCGGGCCGTGGTTGTGGTTGGCGCTGCTGGCCATCACGGTGGCGACGGCGGCGCTGCCCTGGCTGTCGCTACGCCGCCGTCGCGCGGCATCAGGTCAGGCCGCCGCCTTGCCGCCGGCCCACCCCGCCGCG
>JAIBAS010000526.1 GCA_019695075.1 Promineifilum sp.
GCAATGGCTTCCTTGCGGGCGACCACATCCTGCCAGGCGTAGCACTGCTTGCGCATATCGTTGGGGCGGATGGAGGCGAAGTTCGACTTGTCCTCACTCTCCTGGGCGCTGCGCATCTGGCGGTCGCCATCCGCCTCGACCTGGTCGCGCCAACCGCGCCGGGGGCCTACAGCTTCCACTGGCAGTTGGAGAGCGCCACGGGCGAGGCCTTCGGCGGCGTGCGCTGGCTGCGCATCGGCGTGGTCGGCCGGCCCGACGACACGCAGCGGCCGCGGCCCAAGCCGGTGGGCGGCCGGGTGCAGTTCGGCATGAACGTCAACCCGGAGGTGCATGGCCTGGACGTGGAGCGGCTGGGCGGGCTAAGCTGGGTGCGCTTCGTCTTCTTCGCCTCGCGCCTCAACCTTAGCCCGGAGGAGGCCTACCAGCGCCGCTACCGGGCCTGGATTCAGACCTACGCCGCCGCCGGCATCCGCTCGCTGGTCATCTTGCACCAGGACACCGAGTGGGGCAACGCGCCGTGGCAGAATGGCGGCTGGGAGCAATACGCCGAGACGTTCGCCAAAGCCTGCGGCCGGGTGGCCGCGGCCTGCTCCGAGTTCGGCGACTGCGTGGCCTACCAGATCTTCAATGAGCAGGACAGCGGCCCGGACAACCATTCGGCCATCGGCATCCCCGCCGAGCACTACGCCCTCATCCTCGACCGGGCGCAGGAGGCCATCCGCCGCAACCACCCCGGCGCGCTTGTCATCTTCGGCGGGCTGAACACCGGCCCGGAGAAGGCCATCGCCTATACCCGCGCGGTGCAGACCCGGCTGGGCGGCCGGCTGCCGGTTGACGCCCTGGCCGTCCACCCCTACGGCCGCTACGTCCACAAGATCATCTTCAACTACGGCTCCATCGGCAAGCTCAGCGACTCGCTCGACCGCTTCCATAAGGCTTTCCCCGGCCTGCCCATCTGGATCACCGAGGTGGGCGCGGCCAGCGACAGCGTCATCGGCCCGGAGCACTACCGCGACATCGCCGACTACATGCGCGAGTTCGTCGATGAGTTGGTCGATCAGTACGCCGACGTCGTGCCGGTGCTCATCTGGTTCGCCTGGACGGACCGGATGCGCAATTCCGGCATCCTGACGGCCGACGGGCAGCCCAAGAGCGCCATTTTCGACGTCTTCCGGTACATGATCGCCCGCGGCAAGGAAATCCCCGAGGGGCTGGAAGACCTGGCCGAGTCCGGCCTGGAGGCGCTGGATCAGTCCAAGGCGGACTTTCTGTCCTTCAATACCACCCTGGCCAACCACGTCGCCGTGCCCGCCGGGACGGCCTTCACCAACCGCTGGCGCTTCCGCAACAGCGGCGCGACAACCTGGGGCGACGGCTTCCGGCTGGCCTACGTGCCCGACGGGGCCAACAGCGACCCGATGACGGCGCAGACCGATGTCGCCCTGGCCGCCGTGGCCGCGCCCTTCCCCGTGCCGCCGGGCGGGGAGACGGAGATCAGCCTGAACCTGACCGCGCCAACGCAGTTCGGCCGGGCCTACCGCAGCCGCTGGCAACTGCGCGACGCCGACGGCGCGGCCTTCGGCCACCTCTACGCCGAGATCACCGTCGTCGCCGCGCCGCCGCCGCCCAACGCCCGCCGCACGGGCATGACCTTCCTGCGCGACCAGACCGTGCCCGACGGCACGCCCTACGTCACCGGCGCCGACTTCCACAAGCAGTGGGTCGTGCGCAACAGCGGCGAGCGCAACTGGGGCAGCGGCTTCCGGCTGGTGTTTGCCCAGGGGGACGTGCAGATGGCCCGCGGCGTGACCGCCCACGTCGTCCCCGACGCCCAGCCGGGCGACGAGGTCATCCTGTCCGTGCCCATGACCGCGCCCGCGGCCATCAACGGCAAGACGACGGCCTATAGCAGCCTGTGGCGCATGCAGGACGACCGCGGCGCATTCTTCGGCGACCCGATCTGGGCCAAGATCACGACCACACCAGGTGTGGCCGCACCCGGTGCGGTCACGGTCAGCGCGGTCGCGGTCGATGGGCCGTTGTCGGGTGGCACGGCGCTCAGCCGCCTGGTGAATGACCCGTCGGCGTGGTACTCGCAACTCGACGCGCGCTGGGCCAAGGCGGCTGTCGGCAACGGCCAGCAGCGCATCGAGTCGTGGGGCTGTCTGATGACCTGCATGGCTATGGCCATGAGCGCCTACGGTCTGCGCCTGACCCCGCTGGAGTTGAACGACAAGCTAAAGGCCCAGGGCGACAACGGCTTCCGCGGCGCCAACGTGCAGTTCATCGGCCCGACCTACGTGCTGACCGGGCTGCGACAGGGGGCCAATCTGCGCTCCTACGAAAGCCCGGCCCTCGACGCGACGACGTGGACGGGCGAAGATCCACTGGCGCGCATCGACCGTAACCTGGCCGCCGGGGCCATCGTCCTGGCCCAGGTGGACACGCGGCCCAATGACGGCCTCTATAACTCCAACATCGAGCAGCACTGGGTCATCCTCGTCAAGCGCACGCCGGCCGGCGACGACTACCTGATCCTTGACCCCGTCGTGCCCGCCGACCAGGTGCGCGACCAGCCGCGCTCGCTGATGCTGAAGTACGGCGACCGCAAGCCCAACCGCAGCAACGAGGACAACCTGCGCCAGGCGATCAAGTCAACACTCGTCTATTACATGTAGGGCCGCGCCCGGCCTGCGGGTCATGGCCAAGTTGGAAGAAGAGCTCACGCCAAGGCGCGAAGTAAGCAAAGGCGCAAAGAAGAATCTCTATTATCGGCTGTTTCTTCCTTTGCGCCTTTTGCCCCTTCGTGCCTTGGCGTGAGATCGTCTCCGTCGATGGTTGCCCTCATGGGCCGGGCATGCTATACTTTCCAGACGTTCCCTCGCCGGAAAACCGCGGAGGGATGGCAGAGCGGACGATTGCAGCGGTCTTGAAAACCGCAGTGGACGCAAGTTCACCGGGGGTTCGAATCCCTCTCCCTCCGCCTGAGGTTGACAACCGAGCGCGCAACACACGCCTTCGCATGGGGAGGTGCCAGAGTGGTCGATTGGGGCCGCCTGCTAAGCGGTTACCGGGCTTAAAACTCGGTCATGGGTTCGAATCCCATCCTCCCCGCTCCCTGCCTCCGGCGTAAAGTCGATGAGCAAGTCGCGTGAGCGCTTGCCAAGCGCGCGCGTTTCGGCTATGCTTACGAACGTTAGACAGACGCGCCCTTAGCTCAGTGGATTAGAGCGCATGGCTACGAACCATGAGGCCGGGGGTTCGAATCCCTCAGGGCGTACTGAAATGTCCGCAAGCCCTATATCGACCGATATGGGGCTTTTCTTTTGCCGCCGACCGGATATAACCGGGGGCGAAATGGGTTGTAGGGAGTTATTCGCCGCATGAGGACCCCCGCCGGCAAAGAGTGCCGCTTCTATTACCAGGACTTCTTCCGCGGCCGTTCCGAGCAGGAGTGCCGGCTGATCAAGGCCAACCCGCGCTCGTCGCAGTGGAAGCCGGCCGACTGCGCCAACTGCCCCGTGCCCGACATCCTCATGGCCAACAGCAACCCCAACCTCGTGCTGGAAGCGACAGTGAAGACCGGCGTGCTGGGCATCGGCCGCCGCGTCGCCGTCAAGGCCTTCTGCAGCCGCCACCTCATCGACGTAGAGCAGCCGGAGGTCGGCTGCCCGCAATGCGCCGCCGAGCGGCCGGGCCTGCGCGAGCTGTTCAACGACCTCAAGTAGACGCCGCCATGACCGCACCCATCCAGGCCATCCTCCTCGATCTCGACGACACCCTGCTCGGCAACAACACGGCCGAGTTCATGAAGCGCTACTTCGGCCTGCTGGGCGAATACGCGCGGCCGGTCATGGACAACGCCACCTTCCTGCCCCATCTCATCCAGGCAACTCAGGCCACCATCCGCAACACCGACCCGGCCCACACCAACGCCGAAGTCTTCTGGGCCAACTTCGAGGCGCTGACCGGCGGCCGGCGCAGCGACCTGGAGCCGTTCTTCAGCCGCTTCTACGAGACGGAGTTCGCCCGGCTGCGACCGTCCACGCTCGTCCGCCCCGCGGCCGTCCACCTGGTGCGGGCTGCCTTCGCGCGCGGTCTGGCCGTCGTCGTCGCCACCAACCCGCTCTTCCCGGCCACGGCCATCGAGCAGCGGCTGGCCTGGGCCGGCGTGCCTGTGGACGAATATCCCTATGCCCTCGTGACCACCTACGAGAACATGCACGCCGCCAAGCCGCAGCCGGCCTACTACCGCGAAATCCTGACCGCCATCGACTGCCCGCCCGAACGCGCCGTGATGGTCGGCGACGACTGGAAGAACGACATCGCCCCGGCGGCGGCGCTGGGCCTGTACACTTACTGGATCGCGCCCATCGATGCCGAGCCGCCCGACGCGACGCTACTCAACGGCCAGGGGTCGCTCGACGTGCTGGCCGAGCTGGTGGCCGGCGGCTGGCTGGAGCGCCTTGGCCGCCCGGCCTGAGCCGTCTATGCTGCCCACGCGCACCTTCCTCAACCCACCGCCTATCGACGCGTTGCTGGCCGAACTGGCCGCCTTCCGCGAGCGCATCGTCGGGCTGCTGGCCGATGATTCGGCCGATTGGTCGCGCCGCCCGGCCGAGGCGGAGTGGTCGCTGACGGAGATCGCCTGCCACCTGCGCGACGTGGAGCGCGAAGTGCATCAGGCGCGCTTCCAGGCCCTGCTGGCAGACAGCAGCGCCTTCCTGCCGGGCGTCGATGCTGACGAGTGGGCGATCCCGCGCAACTACCGCGCCCAGGATGGCCGCGCCGCCGCGGCGGCGTTCGTCGCCGCCCGCGCCGAGACCATTGCCCTGTTGGCCCCGTTGCCGCCCGACGTCTGGGAGACTCAGGGACAGCACACGTTCTTCGGCCCGACCTCGCTGCATGAACTGGTGTACCTGGCCGTACAGCACGACCGGGTCCACGGCCAGCAAATCGACGCCCTGCGCGCCTGAGTGCTAGACGCCCGCGCGCAGCGTCTCGCGCAGGCGTTCGGCCGCCGCGCGACTGCGCTCGTCGCCAAAGATAGCGTGGTGGCGTTTGAGATAGGCCAGCTCGGCGCACTCGCGGTAGCGCCGGCCGCTGCGCCGCCAGGCGT
>JAIBAS010000260.1 GCA_019695075.1 Promineifilum sp.
CGCGGCGGCTGCGGCGGCGGCAGCGCCGGGCTGGCCGGCCGCCCCTGGGGCAGCTTCCGGCGCGCCACCAGCCGTTCCAGTACGTGCGGCAAATGGGCGTCGTAGTCGCTGAACGCGATGGCCTGGTAGGCCGACCAGGTGATCGGCGTCTCCGCCGGCGTGACCTCCAGGGGGACGATCTCCATGCGCAGGCGGCGCTCCAGGGTGATGGCCAGGTTGACCTCGTACTTCACCCACTCCGACTGCACCGCCTGGGGGGTCATCAGGACGACGAACAGGCCGCTGACGGTCAGGCCGCGGCCGATGGCCTCAACCCACTGCTCGCCGGGCAAAATATCATCCGGGGCGATCCACACCGGGCGGCCGGCTTCGCGCAGGGCCGTGGCCAGCCGGTGAGCCAGCGCGGCGTCCTCCTCGGCGTGGCTGATGAAGACGCGGCGCGTCAGGCGAGTGGTGGAGACCGACGGCGGCGCGGCCGGCTGGGGCAGCTTCTTGAAGGCCGCGGCGAACTGCTCCGGCCGCACCTTGCCCAGGGCGACGAGGAGGTGTTCGCGCTGGCCGCGGCGGTCGGCGAAGCTGATCAGCAGCCGCGCCTTCCGACCCACCGGCATCCCCGGCGCGAACTCCTGCGACGCGGCCGGGAAGTAGTCGAAGCAGAAGTCTTCTAGCTCATCATCGCTGAAGGCGTTGATAAAGAACTGCCGGAGTTGGTCGTTCGGAATGTCCATCTCAGAAGTGCCGAGAGCAATAGATATATCATAATCGAAGAGAGGCCGGGGCACAATGGGTAGCAGCGCCTCTCCGCGCCGCCGGCGGCAGGCAAAATCATTCCCCGGCGCGCGTTGTGCTATAATCCCCGGCGAGTAGCTCTATGACCATTCGCATCATCATCGCCGATGACCACAGCGTTGTCCGCCAGGGGCTGCGCATGTTTCTGGGCCTCGACCCCGAGTTGGAGGTCGTCGGCGAAGCGGTCAACGGCGCGGAGGCCGTCCAGAAGGCCGAGGCGTTGCAGCCTGACGTGGTGCTGATGGACCTGATCATGCCGGTCATGTCCGGGCTGGAGGCCACGGCCGAAATCCGCCGCCGCGGCCTGTCCACCCAGGTCATCGTCGTCACCAGCGTCATCGAGGAGGCCGCGGTCACGGCCGTCATTCGCGCCGGGGCCATCGGCTACCTGCTGAAGGACACCGAGGCCGACGAGCTGCGCCGGGCCATCAAGGCCGCCGCCGCCGGTCGCGCCCAGCTCTCGCCCGCCATCGCCGCCCGCCTGCTGGCCGAAACGCAGAACAGCGACGCCGACACCCTGACCGCCCGCGAGAACGAGGTCTTGCGCCTGGCCGCCGCCGGCCTGTCAGACCAGGAGATCGCCCTGCGGCTGCTGGTGTCGGAGCCGGTCGTCCACTCCCACGTGGCCGGCATCGTCGAGAAGCTGCGGCTGGCCAACCAGTCACAGACGCTGCTGCTCGACTTCGCCAACCGCGCCCAGACCTACCTCGACCCGGCGGCGCTGCTCGACTTCCTGGTGACCGAAGTGCCGCGCCTGTTGCAGGCCGACGCCGCCGCCCTGTTGCTGCCGGAACCGGGCGACGGCCGCCTGGCCCTGCGCGCCGCCCACAACTGGCCCAGCGGCCCGCTGAGCGAGATGCTCGGCGCGGGCGCGCTGAACGCCTTTGAGAGCCGCCAGCCGTGGCAGAACGGCGGCGGCGATGAAACCGGCCCTCTGGCCAGCGTCGTCTTCATCCCCCTGCTCATCGGCGGTGGGGCCATCGGCGTGCTGGGGCTGGGCGGCCGGCAGCCGCGCCGCCTCAACGAGGACGACCTGCGCTTCGCCCGCCTGCTGGCCAACCAGGCCGCCCTCAGCGTCGAGCAGGCCCGCCTCCACCGCGTCGAGAGCCGCGGCCAGCGCATGGAGCGCGAACTCCAGCAGGCGCGCCAGATTCAGATGAGTCTGCTGCCCGGCGGCTACCCGCAGGTCGCCGGCTACGACTTCGCCGCGGCCTATGAGTCGGCGCGCGAGATCGGCGGCGATCTATACGACTTCATCGAGTGGCCCGCCGACCCCCACCGCGTCGGCCTGCTCATCGCCGACGTCAGCGGCAAGGGCACGGCCGCGGCCCTCTTCATGGCCCACAGCCGGGCGATGATCCGCGGCGCGGCCCAGACCCAGCCCGGCCCGGCGGCAACCCTGGCCGCGGCCAACGTTCAGATCGCCCGCGACAACCACGCCATGCTCTTTGTCAGCGCCTTCTACGCCGTCATGGACGCGCCCAGCGGCCGGCTGACCTTCGCCAATGCCGGCCACAACGTGCCCATCGTTCGCCGCGCTGATGGCCGCGTTGAGGAGGCTGTCGCCCGCGGCATGGTGCTGGGCATCATGGACGACATGACCTATGACGAAGCGACGACAACGCTGGCCGAGGGTGATATGATTGTGCTCTACACCGACGGCATCACCGAAGCCATGAACGCCCGCGGCGATCTCTTCGACAAGGAACGGCTCATGGCCGCGGTGCATGGGGCCAGTCCGGCCGACGCCCGCGCCCTCATCGACGCCATCCTCGCCGCCGTGCGCGACTTTACCGGCGACACGCCGCAGGCTGACGACCTGACCATCGTCACGGTGCGCCGAATCAGCAAGTGAAGGTGCTGCCTGCCCTTCCATCCGGCGGCCCCGGCCCAGCGCCGGGTCACTGGCAAATTGGATATTTATGTCAATTCGAGTACTGCTCGTAGATGACCACAGCGTCGTCATTGACGGCCTGCGCATGTTCCTTGGCCTCGACCCGGAGTTGGAGATCGTCGGCCAGGCGGCCAATGGGGCCGAGGCCATCACCCTGGCCCACCGGCTGCGGCCGGATGTGGTCCTTATGGACTTGCTCATGCCGGTTATGGATGGCATCACCGCCACAGGTCTCATCCGCCGTGAGCTGCCGGAGGTCGAGGTCGTGGCCCTGACCAGCGTCCTGGAAGATGAGAAGGTCATCGGGGCCATTCGCGCCGGGGCCATCGGCTATCTGCTGAAGGACACCGAGGCCGACGAACTGCGCCGGGCCATCAAGGCCGCCGCGGCCGGGCAGGTGCAGCTCTCGCCGCAGGTCGTCGAGCGGCTGCTACACGAAGTGAAGGAGCCGGAGGAGCCGGCCCGCCTGGGCGACCACGAGGAAGAGGTCTTGCGTCTGCTGGCCCGCGGGCGCTCCAACGACGAGATCGCCCGCGTCCTGCAAGTGCAGGAGAAGACAGTCAAGTCGCTCATCGGCGACATCCTGGCCAAGCTCGGCGTGCCCAGCCGCACCCAGGCGGCTCTCTACGCCGTCCGCACGGGGCTGGTGACACTTGAAGAGCAGGAAGGATGAGGGATGAGGGATGAAGGATGACCGCCGGCCGCCGACCACTGACATACTGTCCACTGTCCACTGACCTACTGTCCACTGTCCACTGTCCACTATCTAAAGGAGTACGCACATGATCACCAAAGAGTCGTTCACAGTTGAAGAATGGGCGCAGATCGTCTCCGCGCCGGCGTCGATCGGCGCGCTGGTCGTCACCGCCGATCCGTCCGGGCCAATGGGCCTGATCGGCGAGTTCCGGGCCATCATGAGCAGCATGCAGGCCTATGTTGACGCCCACGCCGCCGAGAGCGGCCTGATGGGCGCGCTGAAGGAGTACATGACCACCCAACCCACCGAGCAGGAGCAGGAGCAGCTCAAGCAGTGGGCGTCGGCGCAGCAGGAGGAGATGAAGGCCAACCGGCCCAACACGCCCGAAGAGCTGCAACAGCGCGTCCGCGAGACAGTCACCAATGTCATGGCCCTGCTGCGCGGCAAGGGCGCGACCGAGGATGAAGTGAGCGGCTTCAAGACGATGATGATCAACATCGCCGAGGCCGTGGCCGAGGCCAGCAAGGAGGGCGGCTTCCTGGGCTTTGGCGGCGTGCGCGTCTCCGACAAGGAGCAGTCGATCCTGACGCAAATCCGCGCGGAACTAGGCTAACCGGCCGTGGCCGGCGGCAAGGACGAGATCGCCAACCGAGGCGCGGCCGGCGGGCGGGCAGATCGCACCGGCGACCGGCGCGTGCGCTGGCTGCTGCTGCCCTATGCCGCTGGCCTCGTGCTGCTGGTGCTCCTGCCGGCGCTGCTGGCCTTTGGCCTGGCCTTCTTCCGCACCGACGGCCTGCACCCGCCGGTGTTCGTCGGCCGGCTCAACTTCGCCCTCGTCTTCACCGACGAGCTATACCTCCTCAGCCTGGCCAATTCGCTGGCGCTGGTCATCTTGCCCGTGCCCTTGCGTGTCCTGGGCGCGTTTCTGCTGGCCTGGCTGGCGCGGCGCGGCCGATTGAGCGCCCTGTTGCGCGCGGCCGTCTTCCTGCCCAGCGCCGTGCCCGCCTCGGCCTTCGCCCTGGCCTGGCTGTGGGTGCTCAACCCCTACTACGGGCCGCTCAACCGGCTGCTGGGCGGGCTGGGCTGGCCGGGGCCGGGCTGGCTGGCCGATGGGCAGTGGGCGCGGCCGGGGATCATGCTCTTGCTGCTGTGGCTGGTCGGCGAGGGCTTCCTGGTGGCTCTGGCGGCGCTCTACGACGTGCCCGCCGACCTGGAAGATGCCGCCGCGGTTGATGGCGCGGGCGCGACGGCCACGCTGCGCCACGTGCTGCTGCCGCTGCTGGCCCCGGTGCTGGTGCTGCTGGCCGCGCGCGACGCCGTGCTGCTGCTGCCCGACGCCTTCGTCTTCAGCCGCCTGCTGACCGGGGGCGGCCCCTACTACGCCACCTTCACCCTGCCGCAGTTCATCCACGAAGCCGCCTTCGACCGGCTCGACTTCGGCGTGGCCGCGGCGGCCCTGTGGGTGCTCTACGCCCTGACCGGGCTGCTGCTGGCCGCGGTCTATCTGGTTGCGCGACAGTGGGACGTCGGTACCAGCGAGAGCGACTTCCTGGTCTAGGAGCGACGATGCGCCCATCCCAGCACACACCGCGCCTCATTCTAATTCGCGCCCTGGCGGCCACCATCTTCGCCCTGCCGCTGCTCTGGGCGCTGCTGGCGGCGCTTCGGCCGGTGGGGACGCCGCTGGCTGCGCGGTTTCTGGCCGTCCGGCCGACGCTCGACGCCTTCGGCC
>JAIBAS010000576.1 GCA_019695075.1 Promineifilum sp.
GTGGTCGCCGTCGGCGCCGGGCCGGTGGCCGTCGCCGTCAGCGCGGCCGTGGCGGTGTTGTCGCTGAAGGGACGACCGCCGACTACGGCCGACAGACGACGGACCGCGGCCCCTCTGGCCGTGGCCCGTCGTCCGCCGTCGCGCCGGTCGCCAGCGGGCGTCCTCTTACGGGATGCTACCCACCACGTCGATGCCGTCCACGACCTGCATCAGGCCGTGGTCTTTGGCCTTCCACAGCGGCCCGCTGAACGTGCCGCCGCTCCAGCTGAACAGTTCCGACGGCTTGACCAGCCCACCGTCGCCGGTGAAGTTGCTCTTGGCCGTGAAGTACAGCGTGCTGGCGTTGGCGTTGGCGCTGAGGCCGTAGTTGTTGTTCTTCTGCAAGCCCTCGCTCTGGCCCTCGAAGACCACGTGCCACTGCCCGGTCGTGTTGACGCCACTCTGGGTCATGCAGAAGCCGAGCACGTCCTCGCCGGTGAAGTTAAGGTTGCCGCTGCCGACCGGCACACCGCCGCCGGCGATGGTACTGATCAGCAGATAGTACTGGCAACCGCTGCCGATGGGCGAGACGCTGCCGGGCAGCACTTCCAGCCCATTGATGCGCTCGCCGCTGGTCTTCAGGCCGACGTCGCTGCCGTCGAAGAAGCGACTCCACGTGCTGCCGTTGTAGTAGGCGATCTGGTACGGCTGCATCTTGCCCACGCCGGGCAGCTTCATCGCCTGGCGGATGACTACCCAGGCTGAGCCGTTGGCGGCGTTGTCCACGTCGAAAGCGATGATGTCAGCGTTGGCCGGCAGGCCCTCGCTCGCGCCGTCGAACCAGACCGACCAGGCGCTGCCGTTCCACTTGAGGATGTCGTTCTTCTGGTAGGCCCCCGCGCCGGGCACGCTGCCGCCGCCGGCGGTGACGTAGAGCGCCCCTGTCACCGGCGGCGTCGTGTTGATCACCCAGGTGAAGCTGGCCGGCGTCGGGTCGGTGTTGCCGGCGGCGTCGATAGCCCGCACCTGGAAGGTGTGGCTGCCGTCGCTCAGGCCGCTGTAGTTCTGCGGGCTGGCGCAGGCCGTCCACGCGCCGCTGTCCAGCCGGCACTCGAACGAGGCCACGCCCGAGCCGCCGGGGTCGCTGCCGCTGAAGGTGAACGACGCGCTGCTGCTGTTCGACGGGTTCGACGGGTTGCTGTCGATGGTCGTGTCCGGCGGGGTCGTGTCCGGCGGCACGGTGTTGATCACCCAGGTGAAGCCGGCCGGCGTCGGGTCGGTGTTGCCGGCGGCGTCGATGGCCCGCACCTGGAAGGTGTGGCTGCCGTCGCTCAGGCCGCTGTAGTTCTGCGGGCTGGCGCAGGCCGTCCACGCGCCGCTGTCCAGCCGGCACTCGAACGAGGCCACGCCCGAGCCGCCGGGGTCGCTGCCGCTGAAGGTGAACGACGCGCTGCTGCTGTTCGACGGGTTCGACGGGTTGCTGTCGATGGTCGTATCCGGCGGGGTCGTGTCCGGCGGCACGGTGTTGATCACCCAGGTGAAGCCGGCCGGCGTCGGGTCAACGTTGCCGGCGACGTCGATGGCCCGCACCTGGAAGGTGTGGCTGCCGTCGCTCAGGCCGCTGTAGTTCTGCGGGCTGGTGCAAGCCGTCCACGCGCCGCTGTCCAGCCGGCACTCAAACGAGGCCACGCCGGAGCCGCCGGGGTCGCTGCCGCTGAAGGTGAACGACGCGCTGCTGCTGTTCGACGGGTTCGACGGGTTGCTGTCGATGGTCGTGTCCGGCGGGGTCGTGTCCGGCGGCACGGTGTTGATCACCCAGGTGAAGCCGGCCGGCGTCGGGTCGGTGTTGCCGGCGGCGTCGATGGCCCGCACCTGGAAGGTGTGGCTGCCGTCGCTCAGGCCGCTGTAGTTCTGCGGGCTGGCGCAGGCCGTCCACGCGCCGCTGTCCAGCCGGCACTCGAACGAGGCCACGCCCGAGCCGCCGGGGTCGCTGCCGCTGAAGGTGAACGACGCGCTGCTGCTGTTCGACGGGTTCGACGGGTTGCTGTCGATGGTCGTATCCGGCGGGGTCGTGTCCGGCGCGTTGTAGGTCACCTGGTTGTCGGTTGAGGTCGAGGCGGTGTTGTCGTTGCCGGCCGTGTCGTCGGCCACGGCGGCGGGAACGGTGGCGATCACCGTGCCGCTGCCGGTCATGCCGCTGACGGCGACGGTGTAGGTCGTGCTGTCCACCGCGGTCACGGTGGCCGTCGTCGCCCCGGCCGTGCCGCTCAATGTCACGTCGCCGGTGGCGAAGCCGGTGACGGCCTCGCTGAAGACGACGGTGAAGTTGATCGGGCTGCTACCGGTCGGGTCGGCCTGGCCGGACGCCTGGTTGATGGTGACGTTTGGCGGGGTCGTGTCAATCAGCCACGTGTAGCTGGCCGGGGTCGGGTCAGTGTTGCCGACGGCGTCAGTGGCCCGCACCTGGAAGGTGTGGCTGCCGTCGCTCAGGCCGACGTAGGTCTGCGGGCTGGTGCAGGCAGTCCACGAGCCGCCGTCGAGGCGGCACTCGAACGTCAGGCCGCCTACGCCGCTGCCGTCGTCGCCCATGAACTGGAGCGTGGCTGTTGAACTGACCGCTGGGCTGAGCGGCCAGGCGATAATAGTGGTGGTCGGCGCGGTCACGTCGAAGGTCACTGAGTTGTCGGTCGAAGTCGAGGCGGTGTTGTCGTTGCCGGCCGCGTCGTCGGCCACGCCCGCGCCAATGGTGGCGACCACTGTGCCGTCGCCGGTCATGCCACTGACGGCGACGGTGTAGGTCGTGCTGTTGACGGCGGTCACCGTGACCGTCGTCGCCCCGGCCGTGCCGCTCAAGGTCACGTCGCCGGTGGCGAAGCCGGTGACCGGCTCGCTGAAGACGACGGTGAAGTTGATCGGACTGGCGTTCGTCGGGTCGGCCTGGCCGGACGCCTGGTTGATGGTGACGGTCGGCGGGGTCGTGTCCGGCGCGGTGTAGCTGTTGCTGAAGGTGCAGGTCACGGCGTCGCCGGCGACCAGGTTGACGCTGACCGCGTTGCCGCTCTCGACCGGGCTGCCGCCGTCGCAGCTGATGTCGTCCAGCGTCCAGTTGGCCGGCACGAGTTCGCTGACCAGGTAGGTGTTGGGGGTGAGGCCGGTGAAGGGATGGCTCTGGCCGTCGTCGAGCGTCGCGCCCGCCTGGCTGAAGCGCTGGACGCGATGCCCCTCGTATTCGGTAACGTAGACGCCCGCGCCGGACACGGCCACACCGGTGGGCATGTCAAATTGGCCGTCGCCCGTCCCCTCGCTGCCCCACTGGCCCAGGTAGTCGCCGCCGGCGTTGAACTTCTGGATGCGGTCGTTGCTGTTGCCGGAGAAGGCGTTGCTGTCGGCGACGTAGACGTTGCCGGCGGCGTCGGCGGTCAGGCCATAGGGGTACTTGAATTGGCCGTCGCCGCTGCCTTCGCTGCCCCACTTGTCGAGGTAGTTGCCGTTGGTGTCGAACACCTCAACGCGGTGGTTGAACGTGTCGGCCACGTAGACGTTGCCGCCATAGACGGCCACGCCGAAGGGGTCGTCAAATTGGCCGTCGCCGTTGCCGCCGATGCCGGCCCAGCAGTCGTCGGACGCCGTGCAGATCTCAAAGTCCGCATGGGACGTGCCGTCGTCGAGCACGTCATAGCCCCAGGTAAACAGGAAGTTGCCGGCCGGGCCGAACTTCTGGATGCGGTTATTGAACGAGTCGGCCACGTAGACGTTGCCCGCGCCGTCCACGGCCACGCCGGTGGGGTTATCGAACTTCCCGCCGTCGTCACCGTTGCCGCCCCACTGGCCCACGTAGTTGCCGTCGGCGTCGAACTTCTGGATGCGGTGGTTGGACGAATCGCTGACGTAGACGTTGCCGTGGCCGTCAACCGCCACGCCGTGCGGCAGGTTGAACTCGCCGTTGCCGCTGCCGTTCGTGCCCGCCTTGCAGCTCTCGGCCGCCAGACAGATCTCGAAGCCGGTCACGCCGCCCACCTGCACGTCGCGGCCCCACATGAGGATGAAGTTGCCGTCGGCGTCGAACTTCTGGACGCGATAGGCGAAGGTGTCGGCGACGTAGACGTTGCCGTCGGCGTCCACGGCGATGCCGAAGGGGCCGTTGAAATCGCCCTGGCCGACGCCATTGACGCCCCACTTGTCGGCGAAGGTCGCCGCGCCGGGGTCAAGGGTGAAGGGGAAGCCCGTGCCGCCGGCCGGGTCGGTGGCCTTGACGATGGTCAGCGTGGCCGTCGTGGACACGCAGTCGTCGATGCTGTCGGAGGCGGGCGGCGAGGTCGTGCCGAGGGGGCAGGAGGTCTGGTCGGTCGCCGCGGTCGTGTCCACGTAGTAGCCGGCGTCGGCGGCGTTGCACAGAATGGCCGCGCTGTTAGGCTGGAAGTAGCCGGGGACGCAGGCGATCTGGGCCACCGCGCCGGCTGTGTCCACGTAGTGGCCGGGGTCGGCCGGCACACAGGCGCTCATGTCGTCGTAGAACCCGGGCTGGCAGAGGGTGTTGGTGAAGGTACACATGACCACCTCGCCGTCGTCCAGCGTCAGGCTCACACTGCGGCCGCCCGTCTCGCTGCCGGGCGTGCAACTGGTCGTTGTCGCCCAGCCGGGGACGTAGGTCTCGTTGATGGTGTAGCCGCCCGTGGGCTGGTCACTGTAGGTTATGCCGCCGCCGGTGGCGGGCAGGCTGAACGGGCCGAGGTCGCCGCTGAAGGCCCAGTCAGACCCCGGCGGCGTGCCGACGACATTCTTGGTGATGGTCAGGTCGCCGCTGGGCGGCGCGTCCTGGGTGTTGGTGAAGGTGCAGACCACGTCCTGGCCGGTGGCGAGGTTGAAGGTGGCCGCGTCCGTGCCGTTCACGCCGTTGTCGCAACTGACGGCCGCCGTCCAGCCGCCCACCCCCATCTCGGCTACGGTCGTCGTGCCGGTGATGATGTTGGTGATCGAGAACTCGCCGCCGGCGGCGGGCAGGGTGTAGCCGGAGTTGCCGTTGACGCTGAACTGCCAGTCGTTCAGGCCGGTGGCGTCGCCATTGACCGTCTTGGCGACGGTGAGCGACGTGACCGCCTTGGCCAGGAAGACGCCCGTCCGCG
>JAIBAS010000076.1 GCA_019695075.1 Promineifilum sp.
ACCGTCGCCGCCGACACGCGACCGATGAGACGTTCGGCCAGCGTCTGCTTGCCGAAGTTGTCGACGCGGCGAACGTAGATGCCCTTGTTCGTGCCGCAGTCCTCTTCCATGATGATGATGTCCTGGGCCACGTCCACCAGACGACGGGTCAGGTAGCCGGCGTCGGCCGTGCGCAGGGCGGTGTCGGCCAGACCCTTGCGCGCGCCGTGGGTGGAGATGAAGTACTCCAGCGCGTCGAGGCCCTGGCGGAAGTTGGACTGAATCGGCACAGGGATGATGCGCCCTTGCGGGTCGGCCATCAGGCCGCGCATGCCGGCCAGCTGCGTGATCGGGCCAAAGCCACCCTTGCCCGCGCCCGACAGGGACATCAGCGCCAGCGGGCCGTTGGGGTCAAGAGCCTTCTTGACCGCGTCGGCGATGTAGTCCTTGGCGTCGTTCCACTGCTCGATAGTCCGCTGGTACTGCTCCTCTTCGGTGAGCAGGCCACGGCGGAACTGGCGGTCGATCTCGTCCACGCGCTTGCGGGCGTTCTCGATGATCTGCTCGCGCTGCTCCGGGATGGTCAGGTCGGCCACGGCCACCGTTGTGCCCGACACTGTGGCGAAGCGGAAGCCGATGTCCTTGATGGCATCGACCATCTCGATGGTCGCCGTGTCGCCCAGCACCTGGTGGACGCGATTGATGAGCGCGTTGACGCCGCCCTTATCGAGCGAGCGGTTGATAAAACGCGCCTGCTCCGGCAGGGCCAGGTTGAACAGCACACGCCCGGGCGATGTCTCGATCAGGCGCGTCACGGCCTCGCCATCGGCGTAGCGAACGTTGCCATCGTCCTTCCAGTAGGTCGGCGTCAGGATCTTGATTTTGGCATGGATGTCCAGATAGCCCAGTTCGTAGGCCGTCTCGACCTCTTCCAGGCTGCTGAAGACACGCCCCTCACCCTTCAGACCGTCGCGAATCTGGGTGATGTAGTAGACGCCCAGCACCATGTCCTTCGACGGGCCAACGATGGGCTGGCCGTCGGCCGGTTTCATCAGGTTACGCGTGGCCATCATCATGCTGGTGGCCTCGACAACAGCCTTGTCCGACAGCGGCACGTGGACGGCCATCTGGTCACCGTCAAAGTCGGCGTTGAAAGCGGCGCAGACCAGCGGGTGAAGCTGGATGGCCTTGCCCTCGACAAGCTTGGGCATGAACGCCTGGATGCCCAGACGGTGCAGCGTCGGCGCGCGATTGAGCAGGATGGGCCGGCCCTGGATGACCTCTTCCAGCACCTCCCAGACCTCCGGCGGCTGACGTTCCATAAAGCGCTTGGCGCCCTTCACGTTACTGGCGTAGCCGTAGGTGACGAGCTTGCTGATGACGAACGGCCGGAACAGCTCCAGGGCCATCGTCTTGGGCAGACCACACTCGCCCATCTTCAGCTTCGGGCCGACGACGATGACCGAGCGGCCGGAGTAGTCGACGCGCTTGCCGAGCAGGTTGCGGCGGAAGCGCCCCTTCTTGCCCTTCAGCATATCGGACAGGGACTTGAGTTCGCGCCGGCCGCGGCGGCTGAGGGCCTTGCCGCGCTGGCTGTTGTCGATCAGGCTATCGACCGCCTCCTGCAACATGCGCTTCTCGTTGCGGACAATGACGTCAGGCGCGCCCAGTTCCAGCAGGCGCTTGAGGCGGTTGTTGCGATTGATGACGCGGCGGTAGAGATCGTTCAGGTCGGACGTGGCGAAACGGCCGCCGTCCAATTGCACCATCGGCCGCAGGTCGGGCGGAATGACCGGCAGGACGGTCAGAATCATCCACTCCGGCCGGTTGCCGCTGGCGCGCAGCGCCTCGACGACCTGCAAGCGCTTGGTGGCCCGCTTGGCCGCCTGCTTGGAGCGGCTGGTGCGGACTTCGCGCCACAGGTCACGGGCCAGCTTATCCAGGTCCATGCCCTTGAGGATGTCGTGGAACGCCTCAGCGCCCATGCCGGCGCGGAAGACGTTGCCGAACTTGCTCTTGCGCTCGCGGTAGTCGTTCTCGTTCAGGAACGTCATCACCGACAGCGCCTCGAGTTGGTCGCGGTTGGCCTGGGCCTGCTGGCGCAGACGGACGATCTTCTGGTCCATGCGCTCGCGCAGCCCTTCCCCGGCCACGTCCATCTCGCTGCGCAGTTCCTCGATCTCGCGGCCCATCTCCTGCAACTCGCGTTGCTGGTCTTCCTCGGCCGTACGCTGAATGCTCTCCAGGTGCTCTTTGGAGATGCTGTTGACGAGGACGGTATGCTCGCGGCCGACGATCTCGCCCTTCTGGACGATCAGTTCGCCGGCCAGAATGATGTCTTCGGAGGCGGCCGAACCCTTCAGGTTAGCCAGCCGCTGCTCGATGTGCTTGGCCTCCTGCACCAGTTCATCGGTGCGGGCGCTGAGGCGGTCATCAAAGGTGCGATGCAGCTCATCGCGCCGCGCCTCTAGCTCGGTCAGGCGCGTGGCGGCCTCGCCGGTGGTCTCCTGCAACTGGTCGCGCAGCTTGCCGTCGAGCTGGCTTTCGGCCTCGGCCAGTTCCTCGTCCAGGCGCTTCAGGGCGCGCTGGCGCGACTCCTCATCCACGTGGGTGATGACGTACTGGGCGAAGTAGAGCACGCGGTCGAGGTTGCGACGAGAAATGTTCAGCAGCAGGCCCATGTAGCTGGGCACGCGGCGCGTATACCAAACGTGCGCCACCGGCGCGGCCAACTCGATGTGGCCCAGCCGCTCGCGCCGGACGGAAGAGCGGGTGATCTCCACGCCGCACTTGTCGCAAACGATACCCTTGTAGCGAACGTTCTTGTACTTGCCGCAATAGCACTGCCAGTCGCGCGTCGGGCCAAAGATGGCTTCACAGAACAGGCCATCCTTCTCCGGGCGCAGCCGGCGATAGTTGATCGTCTCCGGCTTGGTCACTTCTCCGTAAGACCAAGAGCGAATCTGCTCCGGTGACGCCAGACTGACGCGTAGCGAGCGGAAATCCGTTGTCTCCACTATTGACCTCCCACAAACACTAAGGCCCCTACCCTTCCGGAAGAGACTATAGGCAGACGTTGCGTTGAGAATTGCGGACGATACAGGCTGCTAAACGCATAAAAGAGCGTCGGGCCAATGGCCAACGCTCTCGTTATAGCGCACCCCTTCTCTGATGAACTTCGGCAATTATATCGTTCTTCGTCAATATGTCAACCACATCCCCATAAGAAATGCGTTAATACGCGATCTGTGATTATACCATGATATGGCGAAAACGCAAGCGGCAAAATGCGCGGCGGCTGCCAATCTTCTCGCCGGGTTCGACCGGAGAGCTGCAGGAAGCGCTAGAAGGCTGTCTGCGTTGCCCTTGCCGTGGGCCGGTCGCCGGCTATTCGGTTGTGGGCACCCGACTCGCGATCGACGGGCTCCGGTCGAAACGTCGCCGGCGGGCGGCCGGAGCGCCGGGTTATGACCGGCCGCCGCTCGTGGCCGCCCGCGCAACGATCAGGTAGTCTTATGTTAACCGAGCGTCCTATTCGCCTGCGTCAATAGCGTCGATGTTGTAGTTGAAGTGGTGCGCCGGGCCGTTCCAGTACAACCCGATCACGCGATTGGTATTCCCGTTGACGGTGAAGATATCCTTCTGCGTCACCCGATAACCATCCACTCGGCCGCTGCCAAGAATGGTCAGATAATACTCCGTGAAGCCTCCCGCCGGATTCCAGCCCCAGTCCGCGGCAATGACGTCCTCACTCGCCAGGCCGGGCACGTTCGCGCCGACAAAGGTAGGATATCCATAGGGCAGGTTAAATATGTCCTCATCACGGGCGGCATTCCCACTGTTGTAGGTGGCCGCCCCGGTGGTGCTGGCAAAGTACGAGTAGGTGAGCGCGTCAATCTTTTCTGAGGCAGCCGACAGGCCATAGTTGCCGCCCCGATACTCGAAGTAGAAATCGCCCGTTGTTTGCGGCCCGATCTGGTGGCCGGGCCGCCAACCGTCGAAGCGCAGGACGTCGAACGGCGTAGCCATCTGCTGCGTGCCCTCGATGTTGACCATCTGGTTGGCCGCCAGCACGATCTCAAAGTCGTAGGTGTCGTGCGTTCCCAGGGCGACGACGTTTTTGGTGATGCCCACGTCAGAAGCATCGAAGAACATCATCCACTTCTCTGTGCCGTCAGCAAAGTCATAGTGGGCCAGTACGTCAGCGTTGGTGAAGGAGATGCCCGCGACCTTACCGCCCGTTGCCGCGCTGACCAGCAGCGGCGGGAAGATCATCAGTTTGTAGGTATAGGCCGCGCCGCCCTCGTTGGGATAGTTGTAGTCGCGCACCCGGATATAGTAGGGTGTGCCCGGCGAGCAGCCCGGCCCGCAGAAGTCCATGAAGATCATCGGATCCAGCCCATCGACGTCGTCGACGCACTTCTGCTCGGTCTGGTAGCTGTCATAGATACAGATCACCGGGTCGAGGGCTGAGCCAAGGCTGGCGGCATCGACATCGATCAGCACCATTATGCCGTCAGGGACGTCGATCTTGAAGAAGTCCTGGTCATTTGGCCCGCCGATGTTGCCCGACATGACGTCGCCGAGTTGCATGACATCAGCGTTGTTGAAGCCGTTGTTGGGCTCGGACTCGTTCAGGTTGGCGACCGGCGAAGCCGATTCGCCCAGTTCGGTGACGACCGGCGCCGCTTTCGGCGCCGGTGGCGTCGCGTCCTGCGCTGCCGCCAGCGAGACTATCGCCAGCAGCAGGGAGGCAACGAGGAAGAAACTCCACTTGAAGCGACCGCGGGGATTCACGATGTAGCTCCTTGCCGTCTCCCGGGGAGGGCGGCCTTCCGCAAGCGGTATGGGCTTAGCTGGTCAAATGCGGGGGTTGGCGACAGGGGAGCCGGTGTGCGCCGGACAGGCCAGGCAACCACAAGCGCCTAAGCAAAGCGCAATCCGCCTGACAAGATCATCATACCGCGACCAGTTGAAAGTGTCAAGCGCTCTGTGAGTAGGACCAGGGCTTTTCAGTAGTCGAGGTAGAGTAAGAAAAGTCACCTCATTCTGGTAAGATGGAATTATCACAGACCAGAAACCAGAAGAGGTGACCAGTGAAGCATATCAT
>JAIBAS010000159.1 GCA_019695075.1 Promineifilum sp.
CGGCGACCGCCGCCATTCGCGCGGCGCAGCCCGGCTATCTGACCTACGTCGTCCTGACCATGTGCCGGGCGCTTTACGCCCTGGCGCACGGCGAGGCGGCCAGCAAGCCCGCCGCGGCGGCGTGGGCCATGCAGTCGCTGGACGGCCGCTGGCCGCCACTCATCGCGGGCGCGCGGCGGTGGCAATTGGACGACGGCGACCGGGACGAGACCATCGCCTTCGTCCACCTGGTCGTCGCCGCCGCGACCCAGGGGTAAGGGCAGGGCCAGCAGTCCTGGCTGTGACTTACTGCGCATTGACATCTCTCGCCCGCGCCACTAGTATTCCTCTCGCTGGAGGAGCCACGTGTCGGCAGCTTTGAGCGGATCTGCGCGGAGCGATCATGAAGAAGCGAACGGCAGTGCTATGGCTTGTGGCTCTGATTCTGGCGGCGCTGGTTCTACCGGTCTCGGCCCGTTCCGCGGCCGGAACGGCTCCGGCGACGCTGATTGACCGGGCGGGCGGCGCCTACAACGGCATCGATGTCACCTTGCAGGCCGACGCCGCGCCCATCCCCAGCGGCGTGACCACGCTGACGCTGACCGTCCGGCCGCTGCGCGACGCACCCAACGTCTACGTGGAATGGCAGCTACCCGACGGCGGCACGCTGCTGGGCGGCCCGGCCGAGGACACGCTCGGCCCGGTGGCCGCGGGCGAGAGTCGGACGATCACCCGGCAGGCCCGGTTCGACGCCGCCGGCATCTACAGCGTCGGCGCGAAGGCCTATTATTTCCCCAACCGGGCCACGTCGCTGGCCGCGCTGGGCGTGCTGTTCTTCGACGTGCGCGCCGACGCGCCGGCCGCCTACACGCTGGACCCGCGCACGCCCGTCTACGCCCCACCGGCCACCCGGCCGACCATCGACAAGTCCGCCCTGGCGGGCGCGTCCGGCCGCGCCGCCGACGGCTGCTTCAACGTCCACGGCATCCTGACGCGGGAGAACAAGATGCCATTGGCCAAGGTTGTCGCCGAACCGGGCCTGCCGCCGGGCACGCCACCGCTCTACAGCGGCAGCTACCAGGATCAACTCGGCTCGGCCGTGCCCGTCCACAACATCCTGGTGGAGATGCGCGAAGAGGACACCTTCTCCGACGACTCCTATGGCTTCACCGTCACTGACGCCACCGGCAACTTCCGCTTCAACTTCTGCGACGACGACGGCGTGCTCAACGACGAGCTGGAACTGTACTTCCGCGTCTGCGCCGAGGTGCGCGACGGCGACACCCTCATCGCCCGCGTCGAGAACATCGACGACCAGGACCTCTATTGCTGGAACTCAAATGTCATCGATTCCGAGGGCGGCGATGTGGACTTCGATCTGTCGGTCTACAAACTCAACCAGACCCAGGCAGCGGTGTTCAACATCGCCGACGCCATCTACTGGGGTTGGCGCTACTGGAATAACAACACGGCCAACTCGCCGGCGCTGAACTCGACCGTGACCGTCTACTGGCAGGGCGGCAACGGGCAGACCGGCTCGCGCTATAACCGCCAGCGCACGGCCCTGATCCTGGCCGACGACCCATCGAGCACCGACGAGTGGGACGACTCGGTCATCATCCACGAGTGGGGCCACTTCGCCGACCACCAGCGCAGTTGCTACCAGAACCCCGGCGGGGCGCACTCGCTGCCCGGCGTCAACGCCGGCGTCAACGCGACGCGGCTGGCCTTCGGCGAGGGCTACCCAGACTATTACCAGGCCGTCGCCCGGTCGCTCATGCCCGGCTCGGCCGCGCTCAGCTTCTACGTCGATCCCAGCGGCCCGACGGTCGATCTGGAGAACATGCGCGGCGTGACGGCCGGCGGCAGCGATGAGGGCGCAATCGCCGCGCTGCTGTGGGACTTCGCCGACGCGACCAACGACGGCAGCGACACCGTCAACCCCGGCCACACCGCCGTCCAGCGCGTCTACACCGACAGCGCCTTCCAGGGCAACACGCAGTGCGACGTCAGTCGTTTCCTGCAGGTCTGGCGCAAGCTGGGCCTGCCGACCGACGCGGCCACGGCGGCGACCATTGTCCAGAACGTCAACATCACCCTGGCCTCGCTGCCCGTTCTGCCGGCGCGGGCGGCGGAAACCGACGCGCCGGCCGCGCCCGCGACAACAAGCGCCGTGCCGCCGCTCGACTTCCGCTGGTGGAACCAGGTGACGATGGTCGTGGACAACAGCAGCAGCATGGCCGGGCCGCCGGCCGCGCCGAAGATCAACACTGTCAAGACCATCATCGGCGAACAGGTCAGCGACCTGGCCCCCGCGCCCCAGGGCACGGAATTCAACATCTACACCTTTAACGCCGGCAGCGCGGCCGTCAACCCGCTGGTGCAAGGCAAGTTCTTCGCCCCGCAGATCATGCCGTCGGTCAACGGGCTGGCGGCCAACGGAGCCGACGCCGGCTGCCCCGTGCCCGGCCTGGGCGCTCTGTCGCAGGCCGTGGCCGACAAGTTCGACGGCGACGTCTGGCTCTATACCGACGGCGACAGCGGCGATAGCCTGTCGCCGGAGCAGTTGCGGCCGGCGCTGAACGACCGCCGCCTGCGCGCCTCCATCGTCCTGCTGGGCGGCTGCGGCTCGCCCGCCCGCAAGGAGCCGGACGTCGGCGGACAGGAGCGCACCTACCTGGGTCTGGCCGCCGATGGCTCGCAATCGAGCGGCATCGTCCCCTACATGTTGACCGCCCTGCTCAGCGGCGGCCAGTTCATCTACGTGGCCCCCGATCAGTTGGCCAACGCCGTCGATATGGTGCGCGCCCAACTCAGCCACACTGCCGGGGCCGGCCGCTGGAGCGACTACGTCAGCACCGGCTACACCTACCGCTGGGATCGCCTGGAGCCGTGGGAGTACCAGTGGTTCCCGGCCAACGGGCTGGGCCAGGACGCGGGGCAACTGAGCAAGAACGCGCAACTGCGCGTCAACCTGCCACAGCCGTTCAACTTCTACGGCGACGCCACCTCAGTGGTTGATGTCGATCAGAACGGCTATATCGAGATGAACCCTTGCCTGGTCGATCCCCAGTTTTGCTCCGATCTCTTCACCCAATATCTGCAAATATTGGAGGCTGACCCGGCGCTGCAATGGGACTTCATCCCCTTCCCGCCCAACCGGAACGACGACGGCCCGGATACGCCCGATGAGTACGGCTATCAGGTGCATGTCTACACGGCCAACTACGCCTTCGAGTGGTTCATCATCTCCACCGAGGGCCTGGGCTACTACGGCCCCAACAACGTGGCCTACCGCGGCTATCAGGCCTGGCTCAACTACCAGACCGGCGAGATCCGCCTGCTCTATAACCAGTTGCGTCAGGAGGCGGCCACATCGACCATTGGCCTCATCGATTCGCTCTTCTTCGAGGGCAACAACGTCACCGTCAGCCGCAACGACGTCAACGGCGCGACGGGCGGCATGGGTTACAAGTTCACCCCCGCCCCACCCCAGCCGGCAAAGACCTACGAAGTCGAGGTCGATCCGCTCATCGGCAGCGTCATCTTCATGCAGACCGGCTACAGCGGCGACTTCGCGCCAATGGTCGTCACCCGGCCGGACGGCGCGGCCGTCAACTGCGCCGATACGGCCAACGTCAAGTGTCTGACCGTCAACAGCAAGCCGGGCGACAACATGGTCCAGTTCGTGCAGGTGAAGACCAACGGCGCGGGCGGGGTCTTCAAGGCCACCGTCGCTGTCGGCCCCAGCGGCAACGGCACGTTCTCGTTCAACGCCCTGGCCGCCAGCGACCTGGTCGCCTCCGGCCCCGGCAACCACACCCTAGCCGCCAAGACGGCCCACACCTTCCTCGTTGACCTGGGCCGCCGCAGCGACGACGGCCAGTTGCAGGCCTACCTGCGCACGCCGGCCGGCGCGGCCTTCGGCAGCCCCTTTGTGCTCTATGACGACGGCGCGCACGGCGACGGCGGCGCGGGCGACGGCCGCTTTGGCTCGGCGGCGCTGAACCCGCCCGGCGTCGGCGCGGCCTATCTGTGGGTCGAGGGTATCACTGGCGGCGTGGCCTTCAAGCGCTCCGACCCCGTGCCCTATAACTTCCAACCGCTGGCCCTGCGCGCCGAGCCGGCGCGGGTGGAGGGCTTCTACGCCAGCGACACCTACGTGGGCTTCACGGCCACCAACCAGGACAGCGTCCAGCACTGCTACGCGGTCCAGTTCAACGCGCCGGCCGGCTGGCGGGTCAACTCGCCCTACACCGCGTCGGGCCTCTGCATGGCCGCGGGGGCCACGGCCGCGCCCTACGCCTACGTCGGCCGCAACCTGACTAACGAGACGTTGGGCGAGGTCGGCGACGTGACGCTGACGCTGATGGAGGTGAACGAGGGCGCCATTACGGCCTCGTCGGTGGCCCAGGTAGCTCTCTACCGGCCGGTAGCGGCGCTGGCCTTCGACAACCCCCAAATCGGCCCCATCCGGCCCAACGGCACGGACACGGTCGAAATGACGCTGAACCTCTATGACGACCTCGGCCAGCCCGTCGGCTTCAGCGGCATGTTCAATGGCGACCTCTCAGCCACGGGCGGCACAGTCACGTCGCCCACCTTCCAATATGACAACGGCCGCATGCCCGTCGTCTTCACCGCCGGCACAACGCCGGGCACGGCAACGATCAGCGTCATCGCCGAGGGCGGGCTGATGGCCGAGACGACGGTCGCGCTGGCCCGGCCGGCGGCGGCCGACATCGCCTTGAGCGCCTCGCCCACGAATCTGAGCAGCGCCGGGCAATCGTCCCTAACGGTGACTGTGCGCGACCTCTACGGCAACCCGTCCGCGGGGGCCACGGTGCGACTCAGCGTCAGCGACGACGCCGGCGACCAGGGTACCATCGGCGGCAGCGACACTTTCGAGGGGGCGACGAACACCAACGGCCAGATGAAGGCCACCTTCGTCAAAACCAACGGCGGCACGGGTGCGGTCGTCATCCGCGCCGAGCTGTTGGATGGCCCCGATGGCGAGGTGATTGACGAGACTAGCATCACCCTCTACCTGAGCGGGGCGCAGGGACAGATGCGCAACTTCCTGCCAATGGTGCGACGGTAGCGCGCC
>JAIBAS010000473.1 GCA_019695075.1 Promineifilum sp.
AACGAAGGCCGTCACGGTCCCGGCGTAATGGCCAATGGCGCGACGGCCGGGCGGGTCGGAGCGGCCGTGGCCGGGCAAGTCCAGCCCCAGCACGCGCGTTCCGGCCAGCCGCCGCAGCGGCCCTGGCCAGACCAGATGTGAGCCGGCGGCGCCATGCAGCAGGAGCAGCGCCGGGCCGTCGGCTTCGCCCTGGTCGCTGTAGAAGAGTCGGTGGCCGTCAACGTTCAGGTAGGGCATGCTGTCATTGTACCTCAGACAGGCGGCGATGGCCGCGCCAAGTGGCCTGCGCTGCGCCGCTTGGTACAATGGGCCGCAAGCCGGGGAACGCCGCCCGGCCGGAACCCAACCATGAGCAAATTTATCATCGAAGGGGGGCAGCGGCTGCACGGCACGATCACCGCCAGCGGCAACAAAAACGCGGCCCTCAAACTCCTGCCGGCCTGTCTGTTGACCGACGAGCCGGTGATTCTGCACAATATCCCCGCCATCCGCGACGTGGAGAACACGATCCTGATCCTGAGCGATCTGGGCGCTGAGGTCACGCCGCTGGGCGGCGGCAGTTGGCGCGTCCATGCCCATGACACGCCCAAGACGGAGCTGGATGCCCGCCTGGCCGGGCGCACGCGCGCCTCGTTCGTCTTTGCCGGGCCGCTGCTGGCGCGCGCCGGGCGGGTGTGCCTGCCTATTCCCGGCGGCGACGTCATCGGCGGCCGGCCGCTGGACACGCACGTTCAGGCGCTGACGGCTCTGGGCGCAACGGTCAACGTGAACCGGCGCGGCGTCTTCGAGATGGAAGCGCCGCGTCTGCGCGGCGCGGGCTATCTGTTGCTGGCCGAGGCCAGCGTGACGGCCACCGAGAACACCGTCATGACCGCCGTCCTTTCCCCCGGCGAGACGATCATCGACAACGCCGCCTGCGAGCCGCACGTCCGCGACCTGTGCCACTTCCTCAACCAGATGGGGGCCAACATCGAAGGCATCGGCAGCAACCGCTTGCAGATTCAGGGCGTTGAGCGGCTGCACGGCACGGAGTACCGCATCGGCTCCGACTTCATGGAAGTGGGTAGCTTCATCGGCGCGGCAGCCGTCACCCGCGGCGAAGTGCGCATCCGCGACGCCCAGCCGCGCAACCTGGGCATGATCCGCCTGGTCTTTGAGCGCCTGGGCGTGCGCTGGCGGGACGACGGCGAAGACATCCTCGTGCCCGGCGAGCAGGAACTGACCATCCAGGAGGGGCTGGGCGGGCGCATCCCGGAGATCAAGCCCATGCCCTGGCCTGGCTTCCCGCCCGATCTGATGAGCATCGCCGTGGTCGTCGGCTCGCAGGCCAGCGGCTCTGTCCTGCTGCACGATTGGATGTACGAGAGTCGCTTCTTCTTTGTCGATCATCTGACGTTTATGGGCGCGCGCGTGGTGCTATGTGACCCCCATCGCGTGCTGGTGCAGGGGCCGAGCCGGCTCTACGCCAACCCATCCGGCGTGCCCAGCCCCGACATTCGCGCCGGCATGGCCATGGTACTGGCGGCCCTGTGCGCCCGCGGCACGAGCACAATCCACAACATCCAACAGGTCGATCGCGGCTATGAGCACATCGACGATAAGCTAAGGGCGTTGGGGGCGCAGATCACGCGGGTCGAAGACTAGGGAAGAGGTGAAAACGGCCTGCCGCCTGTTGCAAAAGATAGGGCTGCCGCTATAATGGAGTATTGCATCGACGGACCGCCGAACGGTTCGTCGTGACGACCTGCCCGGCAGGCGTCCCCTATGCGCTACGAATAACCGGATCGCAAGACAGGGCGAAGTGCCCTTGTTTTTTTGGAGAGAGCATCATGACGAAACGTACATATCAGCCGAAGATTCGCCGCCGCATGCGCGTGCATGGGTTCCGCGAGCGCATGTCGACCAAGGGCGGTCGCGACGTGCTCAAGCGCCGTCGTCGCCGCGGCCGCCAGGTGCTGTCGGTGTCCATGAACAACCACAGCAAGCAGGTGAACTGGAACGGCACGTCGGCCACGGCCTATCGCTCCGTCAAGCGCCACGGCGGCGGCTGAGACGGCTCGCGCGACCGATAATGGCCCATGCTGCCGCCGCCTTTCCGACTGCGCCGCTCAGACGATATCGCGCGCGTCCGGCAACAGGGGCGACGTTGGCAGCACCCATTGATCGTATTGTTTATCGACGTTCAGCCCCAGGAATCGACGTCTGTCAGTCGCTTCGCCTTTGTCGCCGGGCGCCGGATTGGCAAAGCCACGGTGCGTAATCGGGCCAAGCGAAGGTTGCGAGAGATCGTGCGTCATCATCTGGAGACACTCGAACCGGGCCACGACTGTCTGGTGGTGGCCCGCCCGGCGTCGGCCTTGGCCGACTATGCCGAGTTGGAACGGGCCGTTCTGGAACTACTGACGCGCGCCGGCTTGCGACGACTTGACGATCGCGGGCGATCGCCACGGGAGTTTTCGCTGTGAAACAGATCGCCTTGCTGCTCATTCGACTATACCAAAACACAATCTCTCGAGTGCTTCCGCCGAGTTGCCGGTTTACGCCTTCGTGTTCCGTGTATGGTTATCAGGCGATTGAGAAGTATGGGTTTCTGAAGGGGGGCTGGCTGGCGGTGAAACGCATCAGCCGTTGCCACCCGTTCAATCCCGGCGGCTATGACCCGGTACCTTGACGGAGGTTTTCATTGAACCACATGAGTCGGCCGCTCGCGCGGCCCGCGCTCCGGCTGCTGCTCTTTGCCGCCGCCCTCTTTCTTTTGACCGGCTGTGGTGGCCGGCTGGCGACCACCAACTGGGCCGGGCTTTCCACCGACGGCCGGCGAGTCTACCTGGCCTATGGGGCGCAGGTCCTGGCCTATGATCCGGCCGAGGAAACGCAGGTCTGGACTCACCCGGCCGAATCGACCGGCGCGGTCTTCTTCGCCGCCCCGGCGGCGGCGGATGGGCGGGTTGTTCTGGGCGACTACGGCCGCGCCGGCGGCCTCTTCTCCCCCCGTGTGACGGTGTCCATCTATGGCCTGGAAGAGGGCGACACCGGCGGCGCGTCCCAGGTGTGGGTCAACACCGACAACGCGCGCGACAAGATCGTCGCCCCGCCGCTGCAAGTCGGCGACCAGGTCTTCCTGGGCACGGCCGACAACCACGTTCTGGCCCTCGACGCTGCCAATGGCACGCTGCAATGGGATTATGAGACGGGGCATGCCATTTGGGGGCAGCCCGCCTACGCGGATGGCACGCTCTACGTCGCCTCGATGGACCACTCCGTCTACGCCCTTAACGCCGCCACCGGCGAACTGAAGTGGAGCCAACCCCTGGGCGGGGCGCTGCCCAGTGGCCCGACCCTGGGCGATGGTCTGCTCTACGTCTCCAGCTTCGACGGCAACGTCCATGCTCTCGATATGGCCACCGGCGAGGAACGCTGGGCCGCGCCCAGCGCCGACGACTGGATTTGGGGCGCGCCGGCGCTGTTGGATGGCACGCTCTACTTCGGCGACATCGGCGGGACGCTCTACGCCGTCGACGCCGCCACCGGCGAACAGCGGTGGATGAAGGAAACACAGAACGCCATCCAGACTAGCCCCGTGGCCATCGACGACGTGCTCTACGTCGCCTCGCAGGTTGCCGTGGACACGCCAACTGGGGCCTTGACGGCCTACGCCGTCACCGACGGCAGCCAACTCTGGTCGGAACCGACGACCACGCCGCTGTATGCCACGCCGGTGGTCGTTGAAGACGATCTGATTGTCTCGACGCAGGACGCCAACGCCCTGCTGATTGGCTTTGACCTGGCCACGGGCCAGGAGCGCTGGCGCTACGCGCTGCCCCAGACGAACTGAGCGCGCGAGGATACCATGTGGGATACCCTGATCGTTAACCCCATGATCAATGCCCTGTTGTTGTTCTACAACTTCCTGGGGCACAACTTCATCCTGGCCATCGCCTTCCTGACCATCGTTATCCGCCTCATCACCTTGCCGCTCAACCTGAAGCAGCAGCGTTCGATGATCCGGACGCAGGAAATCCAGCCGGAGATCAACGCGATCCAGAAGAAGTACCGCGACAACCCGCAGAAGATGCAGGAGGAGTTCAAGCGCATCGGCTACAACCCGGCTGATACGCTCAGCGGCTGCATCCCGACCCTGATCCAGTTTCCCATCCTGATCGGCCTCTACCGGGCGATCACGACGATTCTGGGCACGACGCCGCAAGCCCTGTTTGAGCTGGTTCCGCGCGTTTATCCGGCCATTAACCTGACAAACCTTATCCCGGTCGAGAACAAGTTCATGTGGCTCAACCTGAGCCAGCCGGACCCGCTCTTCATCCTGCCGATTATTGTCTTCGGCAGCATGTTTATCCAGCAGAAGTTGCTGACGCCTGCGCCGCCGAAGGGGCAGACGCAACAGGATAACCCGGCCGCGGGTATGTCGCAGTCGATGATGTATACCATGCCGTTGATGTTCGGCTTCTTCTCGCTGCAATTCCCGGCCGGCCTGTCGATCTACTTCATCCTGGCCAACGTCATCGGCATTGCCCAGGGCCTGTACTTGCAGCGCATCATGAACCGCGAGCGCGCCGAGCGCGAGGCCCGCGGCGAGAAGCGCCCGGTTGTGGTTGAGGCCGAGAAGGGCGCCGCCAAGAGCCACCAGTCGGCCAACGGCGCCGGCAGCAGCAAGACCAAGGTTACGAGCGGCTCGACCGCTCCCCGGCGGAAGAAAGGTTCCGCGAAACGGTAGGCGCTATGTCACCAAGCAGCAGTCACGAAATTGAATCGCGCGGCGCGAACGTAGACGCGGCCATCGACGCCGGTTTGCGCCGTCTGGGCCTGGCCCGCGACCAGGTGACCGTGACGGTCATCGACGAGGGCAGCCGCGGCCTGTTGGGCATCGGCAGTCGTGAGGCGGTTGTCCGCCTGGCCCCTGTCCCTGTCGCCGCGCCGCCGGCCCGCCCGGCGGCCCCACCCCCACCCACCCCATCAGGCGGCTGACGACCGTCACCATTTTCCGGGATTCGCCATGAGCCGGATCGCGTACCGGACTGCGACCGCCCTCGCCCTGTTCGCTCTGCCCGGCG
>JAIBAS010000638.1 GCA_019695075.1 Promineifilum sp.
GAAGGCGTGGGCGCAGCGGTGGCCGTGCGCGTGGGCGCAGCGGTGGCCGTGCGCGTGGGCGCAGCGGCGGCCGTGCGCGTGGGCGCAGCGGTGGCCGTGCGCGTCGCCGCGGCGGTGGCCATGCGCGTCGCCGCCGCGGCCTCGGCCGCGGCGCGCGTGGCCGCCAACTGGCCCGCCCGCGGCGACTCGTTGGCCTGGACGAGGTAATAGGTTGTCCCTCCGATCATGCAGTAATCGGCGATGGTTTGCAGGCACAGCGCGCCGGGCAACTCGACCGTGAAGACGCCATCCTCGGCGGCGATCTCCTCCGCCTTGCCCCACATATCGATCCAGCGGGCGGTGTCGGCCGTGGCCGGCACGCGCGCCGTCTGCCGGCCGGGCAGGCGGGCGAAGAGCACCGTCGTCGTCTGCTGCGGCTGCTCCAAACGCACCTGGCCGACGGCGTCCCAACGCTCGCGCTCGGCCGCCGTCGCCCCGGCCATCAGCTCAATGGCCACGCGGTAGGTGTTGTAGGCCGGGCGGCGGCTGTCGTCCCAGCGCACCAGGCCAAACGGCTCTGGGTTGGCTGCGTGGTCGGCCTCGGTGTCCCGCAGCTTGTAGACGGCGATGCGCTCCGCCCCGGCGCTGATGGCCGCGGCCAGCGCCTGGGGAATGAAGGCCGCCTGCTCGTTGAGCGACACCGCCAGCGTCCAGTTGGGCACGATCCAGTAGGGATCGTCCATCGGCGGCGCGTTGGTCTCCACCAGCCAGAGGGGCTTGTCCAGGCCGTGGTCGGCCATGACCTTGCGGAAGGCATAAAGGACGTTGTAGACGGCGTTGGGCTGGAAGTAGAGGTGGGCTGTGGCCGCGTCGAAGTAGTAGTCGTGGGCAGCCGCCTCCGGGTCGGCGGCGACGGCATCGAGGAAGCGGTCGAAGTAGCCGGGGTCCCAGAAGTAGGTGAACGCGCCCAGGTGGACGGCGGCATCGGCGTTGGCCTCTTTTGCCGCTAAATAAGCCACGCGCTGCAACTGGACGAAGTCGTCCAGGTCGCCGTCCCAGGTGTGACCGGGCGCGTCGGGGTCGTCGATGTCCGGCTCGTTCCAGATGATCCAGCGGTCGATGCGCCCGGCGTAGCGACGGACGGCCTGGCCGACGAAGACGGCCCAGGTGTTGTCGGGGTCATCGGCCGGCAGCGACAGGCCCCGCGGCAGTCCGTTGCGGTCGCGCGCCCAGTCGGGGATGCCGATGAGCAGGCCGACGACCTCGCGCCCGGCGTCCAGTTCGGCCGCCAGCGTCTCGTCATCCAGCGGCGGCTCCCACTGCCGTGGCCCGTCGGGCTGCACCTCGGCCCACTGGAAGCGCGCCCGCGTCCAGGCCACGCGCAGGCGGCCGGCGGCGGTGGGATCTTCGAAGCTCTCGATGACGCCGAAGCGGTCGTCCGCCGGCCTGGGCATGGGCGACGCTGTCGGCGTCGGCAACTCCGTGAGCGCCGGCGACGCCGCCGGCGGCGGTGTCGGCGTCGGTTCGGGTTGCGCCGCCACGAGGCCGGCGGGCAGCCAGAGGAACAAGAACAGAACGCGCCCGAGGCGCGCCACGATGCGGATTGTCATGTCAGCGTCCAAGTGTAAGGCCAACCGTGGCCTGACGGCAAGCGATTGTGTGCTACAATCTCCCTATCTCGCAGTAGGACAAACATCGCCATATGCACACCTATCGACTTGCCCTCATCGGCTTTGGCAACGTGGGCCAGGGTCTGGCGACGGTTTTGCGCGACTACGGCCCGACCATCTCCGGTCAGCACGGGGCCGACTTCCGCATCGTCGCCGTCAACACGGCCCGCCGCGGGCGCATCTACAACCCCGACGGCATCGACCCCGGCCAACTTTTGCAGGCCTATAGCGACACCAAGCGCATCGACAGCATGGCCGCGCCCTATTCCGGCTGGGACGTGCAGAGGGTCATTCGCGAGAGCAACGCCGACGTCGTCGTCGAGATGACCTCCAGCGACCTGCTGACTGGCCAGCCGGCGACCGACTACATCCGCGCCGCCATCGCCCAGGATCGCCACGTCATCACCACCAACAAGGGGCCGGTGGCCCTCTTTTATCCGGAGCTGGCAGCGATGGCCGCCGAGCGCGGCGTCCGTCTGGGCGTCGAGGGGACGGTGATGGGCGGCACACCGGTGTTGCGCGTCGGCCGGGAGTTGTTGGCCGCGGCCGGCGTCCTGCGCATCCAGGGCATCCTCAACGGCACGACCAACTACATCCTGACGCGCATGGCCGACGGCGAATCCTACGAGTCCGCCCTGCGCGAGGCGCAAAAGAAGGGCTACGCCGAGACGAATCCCTCGGCCGACGTGGACGGTTACGACGCCGCGGCCAAGATCGTCATCCTGTCCAACTTGCTGCTGGGCATCCCGCTCAAGATGGACAACGTCGAGCGCGAGGGCATCGGCAACCTGACCACGCGCGACATCGTCCGCGCCCAGCAGGTTAGCGAGGTCTGGAAGCTCGTCGCCTGGGTGGAGCGCACGACCGACATGGTCAAGGCGTCGGTACGGCCCATCCGCCTGCCCCAGGCGCACCCGCTGGCCGGCATCTCCGGGGCGACCAACGCGGTCACATTCGTGACCAAGCTGCTGGGCGAAGTGACCATCGTCGGCCCCGGCGCGGGGCGCGTGGAGACGGGCTACGCCATCCTGTCCGACCTGCTGGACATCCACCAGCGCAGCACGCTCTAGCAATAACAGTAGCCGGCGTTGTGGCGGCATGCCGCCACAACGCCGGCTACTGTTCAGGGCTAATTCCCCCCTTGACAACGCCTGCACGGGCGCTATAATGGCCACATATTGACCGACATCGATATGTAAGTTGATGATTGACTCCCTCGACTTCGCCAAGGTCATGGCCGACGAGACCCGCCAGCGCATTATGGCGCTGCTGTGCTGCCGCTGGCTGTGCGTGGGCGATATCGTCGGCGAGATGCAGGGCATCAGCCAGCCGACTGTCTCCCACCACCTGGCCGTCCTGCGCGACGCCGGCCTGGTTCACACGCGGCGCGACGGCAAGCAGGTGTTCTACTCGCTCAATCAGGACGAGGTCGCCGTCTGCTGCGGCCGCATCTTGCGCAACTTCGCCCCGCAGGTGCCGGTGGCGGCGATTTCGGTGTCGGAATAAACGCTTAGTCTCTTTTTTTAGCCAAACCCATCGATGAACATCAATATGAGGATTATGACAACCATGACCAACGACAACACGATTCACGAAGCAGTTCGGAACCACTATGCGGCGCTGGCCGAGGGTGGCAGTTGTTGCGATGACAGTTGTTGCGCGCCCAGCGCCGGGGCCAGCCCGACCATCGACGTCAGCCTGGACTCACTTTACGGCAATCTCTACACCGCCGATACGTCCTGGCTGCCGCAAGAGGTGACCGGCCTGTCGCTTGGCTGCGGCGACCCCATCACCCTGGCCGGCCTGCAACCGGGCCAGACGGTGCTCGACCTCGGCTCCGGCGGCGGCATCGACTGCTTCATGGCCGCGCGCCAGGTGGGGCCAGGCGGCCACGTCATCGGCGTGGACATGACCCCGGCGATGCTGGCCAAGGCGGAACGCAACAAGGCCAGGGTAGGGCTGGACAACATCGAGTTCCGGCAGGGCTTCATCGAGGCCCTGCCCGTGGCCGACGGGAGTGTGGACGTGATCCTGTCCAACTGCGTTATCAACCTCAGCCCGGACAAGCCGGCCGTCTTCCGCGAGGCCTACCGCGTGCTGCGGCCGGGCGGGCGGCTGGCGGCGTCGGACATGATGACCATCGGCCTCTTCTCGCCCGAGGAGCGCGCCGACCTGTCCGCCTGGGCGGGCTGCGTCAGTGGCGCGGAGGATGTCGCCGACTACGTCGAGGCCATGCGCGCGGCCGGCTTCGAGGACATTTCCGTCGTCGATAAGGCTGCGCCGGCCGAGGAACTGGCCGGGCAGTTGCCGGAAACCGGCCCGGCGCGCCTCTTCAGCGCCCGCGTCACGGCCGTGAGGCGCTAGGCGGCGACAAAAAAGGACGCCAGACCGGAGCGATCTGGCGTCCTGGTTCTTGAACAGGCCGCCCGGGCCTAAAGGCAACCGGGCTACGCCACGACGCCGGCCGAGGCCGGCTCAGGCAGCGCGCGTCCACCTCTGAAGGCCCGTTCAGGGGCCGTTGTGGACTAGCCCCGTGGCTTTAGCTCGGGGCGGGCGCTTTAGAAGGGGATGTCGTCCACTTCCTGAGCCGCCGGCCGGCCGCCGCCGCGGGCGGGGCTGGCGCTGGAGCCTCCCTCGTCGTTGTAGCTGGCCCCGCCGCCACCGCCGTCCTCGCGCCCACCCAAGAAGCGAAAGGCATCAGCAGTTATCTCAAAGGACGCGCCAGTTGTTCCATCCTGGCGCGTATAGACGCGCGGCCCACCCGTCTGTGGATCTTGCCGCAGGTGGCCCTCAACTAGCACCATCCGTCCTTTGCTCAGGTATTGGTTGGCAGTCTCCGCTTGCCGTCCCCAAATGGACACGCGGAACCAGGTAGTCTCTTCAACCGGCTTGCCGGTCGCCTTGTCCGTCCAACGGCGATCAGTGGCGACGTTGATCTGCGTCACGGCCGTGCCATCGGGCATGTACCGCATCTCCGGGTCTTTGCCCAATCGGCCCACAATCACGATTTTCTGATACATTTGCGTTTCTCCTTAAGTCGTGCCTTGCGCTATCGGCCGAGAGTCTCTCTTAGCCGCCAAGGCCTATCATAACATCTTCTACGCAAACGTTCCATTTGTTGCGTATCTACAACATAGTATAGCACATCTGTTCCAAAATGCAAGTCCCCAGGCAAGAACGTCTCTCATTTCGCTTGAAGCCACTCGCGGACAATGCTATAACTAGCCCATGAACCCCCTCGCCCCCTACACCGATCTGCGCGCCTATTTGGACCACAATTGGCCCGTCTACCTCGACCTGCTGCACCAGATGGTCGTCATCAACAGCTTCACCCTCAACCCGCGCGGCGTAGACCGCCTGGGCAAGCTGACGGCCGAGCGCTTCGCCGCCCTGGGCTTCGAGAGCGAGCGGATTCAGGCCGACAGCTACCATTACGGTCATCATCTGCTGCTGACCCGCCCCGGCCGCCCGACGGCCAACGACCAACCCGCCCCGGCCATCGGTCTCATCGCCCATCTCGACACCGTCTTCCCGGAGATAGAGGAGCAGGCCAACGACTTCCACTTCCGCATCGCCGGCGACCGCATCTACGGCCCCGGCACAGTCGATATCAAGGGCGGGACGGTGCTCATCTACATGATCCTCGACGGCCTGCGCCACGCCTTCCCGGAAGTATTCGAGGCCACCACCTGGCACGTGCTGCTCAACGCGGCCGAGGAAGTCCTCGCGCCCGACTTCGGCGCGCTGGCCCGCGAACGGCTGAGCGGCGCGCGGGCGGCCCTCGTCTTCGAGGGCGGCGATGTGGAGAGCAATCGCTACCAGTTCGTCACCGCCCGCAAGGGCATGGCCCGCTTCCACATCGAAGTGGAGGGGCGCGGCAGCCACGCCGGGGCCATGCACGAGCGCGGGGCTAACGCCATTGTCCAGTTGGCCGACGTCATCCGCGCCATGGCCGACCTGACCGACTACTCCCGCGGCCTGACCTTCAACGTCGGCACCGTCATGGGTGGCACGGTCGTCAACCGCGTGCCCCACCAGGCGTCGGCCGGCGTGGAGATGCGCGCCTATGACCCGGCGGTCTTCGAGGAGGGCTTCGGCCGCGCGCTGGCCCTCAGCGAGGCCTGCACCGTGCGCAGCGCCTACGACGGCTACCCCTGCAAGGTCACCATCGACGTCGAAGGACGCTGGCAGCCCTGGCCGCCCAATGCCGGCACAATGGCCCTGTTTGAGGTCTGGTCGGCGGCGGCGGCCGAGCTGGGCCTGGGCACAGTCAGCCTGCAATCGCGCGGCGGCCTGAGCGATGGCAACTGGCTGTGGGACAGTCTGCCGACCATCGACGGGCTGGGGCCGGAGGGGGACAACGCCCACTCCTCGCAGCGCAGCGACGACGGCAGCAAGGATCAGGAGTACGTGCTGGCCTCGTCGTTCGTGCCCAAGGCCGTGCTCGACATCGCCGCCATCATCCGTCTACTCGGCGCGGCCTGACGCGGTGGCGGCCACCGGCGCCGGCGACCACGACCATGCCGCCCAACCTGGAGGAGCCTGTGGACTGGGAACCCGTCCTCGCCGAATGCATCGCCTTCACCCAACGGCTGATCCGCACGCCGAGCATGCCCGGCCAGGAAGCGGCGCTGGCCGCGCTGGTGATCGAGGAGTTGCGCCGCCTGGGCTACGATGAGGTCTGGGGCGACGCCGCCGGCAACGTCTACGGCCGTCTCTTTGGCGCGGACCGCGCCCTGCCCGCGCTGGCGCTGAACACCCATCTCGACCACGTTGACCCCGGCGACCTGTCGCTGTGGCCGTCGCCCCCCTTCGCGGCCGAGATCGACGGCGATCGCCTCGTCGGCCGGGGCGCGTGCGACATCAAAGGGCCGCTGGCGGTGCAGGTCTACGCCGGCGCGGCGCTGCGGCAAGCCGGGCAGCGCCCGCGGCGCGACGTCGTCTTCTGCGGCGTCGTCGAGGAGGAGGTCGGCGGCGCGGGGGCCATCTACTGGGCCGAGCATCTCGACTACCCGGTCGAACTCGTCGTCCTGGGCGAGCCGTCGAGCAACACGCTGGCGTTGGGCCACCGCGGCATCCTCCAGCTATGGCTGACCTTCCACGGCCGTTCCGTCCACGCCAGCGCCCCGGAGCGCGGCGTGAACCCCAACTACGCCCTGGCCGCCTTCCTGGGCCGGCTGGAAGCGGCCGTGGCCGCACTGCCCGCCCACCCTATCCTGGGGCCGACCTCCGTCGCGCCGACCATCCTGCAAGTCGATACGACCAGCGGCAACGTCACCCCGGCGTGGGCGCGCGTGCTGCTCGACTTCCGCACGGCCACGGAGAGCGTCGATAGCCTGGCCGCGCTCATCGACCGGCTGGCCGCCGGCGCGCCGCACACACTGGCCTACGCCGAGGGGTTGGAGCCGATGGCCGGCAGCAGCGCGCCCCTGGCCGGCTTCTACACACCGCCGGATAGCCCGCTGGTGACGCGGGCGGCGGCGGCCATCGGCGCGGGTATGGGCCGGCCGCCGGCATTGACCCGCTACCGCTTCGCCACCGACGGCCGCCACTTCGCCCCCCACGGCCTGGCCGTCGTCGGCTACGCCCCCGGCGAGGAAGAAATGGCCCACACCGCCGGCGAAAGCATCTCCCTGGCCCAGATGGGCGAGAGCCTGCGCGGCTACGTCGGCCTCCTGCGCGACTTTTGATGCCGACCGCCGACCACTGACCACTGCCCACTGACCTACTGCCCACTGACCTACTGCCCACTGCCCCCCTCTTGACGCCGCGCCCGCCATCGTCTACGCTATCAACATGCCCCAGATCGATTCACTTGACCGCGGCGGCTCGCAACAGCGCGACAGCCTCAGCCATCAGGCCATCGAAGACTACGTCAAGACCATCTACGCCCTGGCGCAGGAAGAAAGCCCCGTCTCGACCTCGCGCGTGGCCGCCGCGCGCATGGTCAAGCCGGCCTCGGCCACGAGCATGATCCAGCGCCTGGCCCGGCTCAACCTGGTCAACTACGAGAAGCACTACGGCGTCACCCTGACCGCGGCCGGCGAGAAGCTGGCCCTGGAGGTCATCCGCCACCACCGGCTGCTGGAGCTGTACCTGATGGAGGCGCTCGGCTTCCGCTGGGACGAGGTTCACGAGCAGGCCGACATCCTGGAACACGTCATCAGCGAGAAGCTGGAGGAGCGCATCGCCGCGGCACTGAACCACCCCACCTTTGACCCCCATGGCGAACCCATCCCCGCGCTGGACGGCACGATGCCCGTGGTCGACACGACGGCGCTGGCGGATGTGCCCGCCGGCGCGCGGGCGCGCGTCTCGCGCGTCCCCGACGACTCCAACAGCGAGTTGCTGCGCTATCTGGCCGGGCTGGGCCTTGTGCCGGGGGCGGAGGTGCTGGTGGCCGAAGTCGCGCCCTTCCTGGGGCCGCTGACCGTGGAGATCGACGGCGCGCGGCACGCCATCGGGCGGAATCTGGCGGATATGGTGTTGGTGGAGAAGTGGGCGGTGGGGCAGTAGGGCAGTGGTCAGTAGATCAGTGGGGCAGTAGCCAGTCGAGAGAGACGGCAGACGACAGACCGCGGACGACAGTCAGAAAGCCGGCGCCGCGGGCCATGGTCGGTGGTCTATCGGCCCCCAAAACAAAACGTTTCACCCCGATAGATATGGGTGAAACGTTAGTCCACTACCAGTGGGATGAGCAATGAGTTCGCCCCACCATGCCGTGAATGCTCTATTGTGTGAACCTGCTTACGCAGGTGGGAATCGTGTCTCGAGGTCCTCTGCCTGGCCTTGCGGCTACTACATCCCCTCTTTCGTATCCTAATTCCCAAGGAAATCTAAGTGGCTCAACGCCAGATACACTCTCGTACACAGCAGGGTACGCAGATACTAGCATAGTCCCGCAAAGCAAGCAATAGGACTTTCGAGTTGTGTCAGGCGATTCTCAAGCGGCCGAGCGCCGCGGCGAGGTCGGCCGGAAGCCTGTGGCGGGCGAGCGGGTTGAGCCACAGGGCCAGGCCGCCGGTCACGGGCCGGACGATGCCGCTCAGGCGCTGGTATTGCCCCAGGAAGTCGGCCGCGCCCCGGTAGCCGCGCCGGGCGAAGTAGTCGTCGTCCTTGCGCTCGGCCAAGCGCCGCAGCGTCGCCACTGCGCCGGCCAACTCGTCGGCGTCGATTGGCCCATCGGCGCTCAGCCAGAGCACGTTGGGGATACTTGGCGGCATCTGGCCGGCCTTGTCCAGCAGCACGGCGATGAGCTTGGCCGTGTGCGTCTCGGCGTCGGCCGTGTCCAACTCGCCGCCGCGGATGCGGCGGACTTCGACGTTGAAGGGCGTGTGGGTCTTGAAGGTGACGGTGAAATCGGGGCCGCGCGTCCGGGCGGCGGCGTACTTCTCATATTCGAGGCTGAAGCCCGGCTCGCTCAGCAGCGCCGCCGCGGCAACCAGCTCGGCGCGCACATCCCGCAGGCCGCCTTCGTCGCGGGCGTGGCGCAGCTTGGCGCGGATCTTGCCGCGGTAGACCTCGGCGAAGGCCGCGAACCGCCGCGAACCGCGCACCCAGCCGGCGAACTCGGCCCGCAGCATCGCATCCTGCCCGGCAAAGATGCTTTCAATGAGATCGTCGGGTGTTGACACGGTTCGTTACCGACCGCCGACGGCCGACCACTGACCGCGGACCGCGGACGACAGGCCACAGATTCTTCTGACCATGTATCCGTCAGCCGGCGTCTCGCTTAGAACGCCAGACCACGCCCCCGCCGACCACGGCCGGCGGGACAAGTTTTCTGACCATCGTCTGCGGTCTGTCGCCCGTCGTACCTCATTGCTGACCATCGACCATTAACTCAGCAGCCTCACCCTCCCCGGCAACACCCGATAGCGCACAACCTCGGCTGCCTCGGCGAAGATCTCGCCGTCGCTGTGCAACGGGGTGCCCGGACGACTGATCACGTCGATGGCCGTCACGCGCTGAAAGGTGACGGCCGGATGGTGGATGTGCTCGCCGCGCATCAGCTTGAGCAGGATGTTGATCACCTGTCCCTTCGACACCTGCGGCGCGAAGACCATGTCCAGGAAGCCGTCGTCCAGCAATGCGCCGGGGGCCATCATGAAGCCGCCGGTGCGGGCGCTGTTGCAGACCGACAGCAGGTAGGCCGGCCCCTCGTAGCCGCCGCCATCCCAGGTCAGCGACATCTGCCACGGCTTCAGCTTGGCCAGCGCCCGCAGCAGGGCGACGATGTAACGCACCTCGCCCGACAGCCGCTTCATCTTGATGTTCTCCAGCGTCACCATCGGCTCCATCGCCGCGGCGCTGTTGTTGATGAAGAAGCGCTCATTGACCTGCCCGGCGTCGATCGGCCGCGTCTGCCCCCGGGCAATGACGGCCACGCTTTCGGCCAGCGTCGGCGGCAGCCCGGCCATCAGGTTGAAGTCGTTGGCCGTGCCCAGCGGCACAATGCCGAACGGCTTGGTCGGCCCGTCGCCGGCGGCGCGCAGCAGGCCGTTGATGACCTCGTTGATCGTCCCGTCGCCGCCGGCGGCGACGACGGCGTCGTAGTCGCCACGGGCGGCCTCTTCGGCCAGAATGTCGCCGTGGCGCGGCCCGTCGGTCGCCACCAGGTCGCACGCGACGCCGGCGGCGCGGAAGGCGGCCTCGGTGGCCGGGGCCTGCTCCCGCGCTCGCCAGCGATTAGCATAGGGGTTGAGGATCACTTTGACGCGCATTGGTTAGGGGCCTCCACGATGGGAATGGGGTCAGGCGAGGGCCGCCCGCATGATGCCGGGGATATTGGTGATGATGCCGTGGACGCCGAGGCCGGCCAACCGCCGCGCCTCAGCCGGGTCGTTGACCGTCCAGACGTTGACGCGCAGCCCCCGCCGCCGCGCCCAGGCCAGCAGCGCCTCATCGACCAGCGTGTACTCGGGGTGATCGGCCGCCGTCCGCAAGAAGCTGTGGAAGAAGCGTGTCGAGCGGCGCTCGCGCAACAGGGCTACGGGCACGGCCGCGGGGAAGTGCCGCCGCGCCGAACGGACGGTGAACGGGCTGAACGACGACACCAGGACGCAATCGGCCACGTCGTGGGCGACAACGCAGCGGGCGACCGTCTCCGCCAGCCCGCCGTCGTCCAGCCCCAGCGCCTTTAGCTCGACGTTGTAGAGCGTGCGCCGGCCGAGCAGGGCAAACAGGTCGTCGAGCGTCGGCACGGGGTGGTCATTGTCGATGGTCAGCTGGCGCAGTTCGGCCAGAGTCATGTCCGCGACGCGGCCGACGCCATCGCAGGTGCGGTCAACGGTGGCGTCGTGCATGATGATCGGCGCGCCGTCGGCCGAAAGCTGCACGTCCAGTTCGATGCCGTCGGCGTTCTGCTCCAGGGCCAGGGCGAAGGCGACCAGGGTGTTCTCCGGCGCGTCGGCGCAGGCCCCCCGGTGGCCGATGATGAGCGGGCGGTCGGCGGTCAACCAGGACATGGGAATTAGGAATTAGGGATTAAGAATGAAGAGCCAATGGCCCGGCGGTTCTTCATTCCTAATTCCTAATTGATCAGACCGTGTGAACTTTGATGAGGTTGGTGTGACCAGATTGACCGAAGGGCACGCCGCCGGTGATGACCACGCGCTGCCCTGGCTCCAGCCCTGACTCGCGCACGGCCTGGATGGTCTGCTGGATCATCGTGTCGGTGTCCTGGAAGTCGGGCACGAGCAACGTCTCCACGCCCCAGACCAGCGACAGCCGCCGCTGCGTGTGGGCTGAGGGGGACACAGCCAGGATGGGGCTGCGCGGCCGGAAGCGGGCGATCTGTTGCGCCGTCCAGCCGCTCAGCGTCGTGCTGACGATGGCCGCCGCGCCGATCTCCTCGGCGATGGTGCAACTGGCGTCGCTGATGGCCTCGGTGATGTCGCCCTCAAAGTGGGGCATGAGGTGACTGCGCCGCCACTGATCGTAGGGAAAGGCGCGCTCCATGATCTCGGCGATTTGCTTCATCATCAGCACTGCCTCGACCGGGTACTTGCCCGTGGCCGTCTCGCCGGAGAGCATGACCGCGTCGGTGCCGTCGAGGATGGCGTTGGCCACGTCGCTGGCCTCGGCGCGCGTCGGCCGGGGGTGCTCGACCATCGATTGCAGCATCTGCGTGGCGGTGATGACCGGCTTGCCCACGTCGTTGCAGACGGCGATGATGCGTTTTTGCAGCAGCGGCAACTCCTGCGGCGGCATTTCGATGCCCAGGTCGCCGCGAGCGACCATCATGCCGTCGGCGGCGTCGCGAATGGCCATCAGGTTCTCGATGGCTTCGCTCTTCTCGATCTTGGCGATGATGGGAATCTGGCGTGGCCGGTTCTTCATCAGCGCGCGCAACTCCTCAACGTCGTAGGCCGTGCGCACAAAGGATAGGGCAATGTAATCAAAGTCCAGATCGCAGATCAGCTCCAGGTCTTCGCGGTCTTTGTCCGACAGGCAGGAGATGGGCAGTTCGGTGCCGGGCGCGTTGACGCCCTTGCGCGACTCCAGCAGCCCAGCCACGGTGACGATAGCGCGCAGCGTGTCGCCGCGCTTCTCGGCCACGGTGAACTCTACCTCGCCGTCGCCGATGACCAGGCGGCTGCCCGGCTGCACGGCGGCGATGAGGTCGGGGTGCGGTAGGTGGATCATGGCCGGCTGGCCGGGGTGGGGCGTCAGCACGATTTCGTCGCCGGGCGAGAGCATCATGCCGCCGGCCTTGACGTGGCCGAGGCGCAACTTCGGCCCCTGCAGGTCGCCCAGGATGGCCAGCGGCTTACCCTCATCGCGGGCCACCTCGCGCATCATTGCCACCGTCTTGGTGTGGGCGGCGTGGTCGCCGTGGGAGAAGTTGACACGGGCGACAGTCATGCCCGCGGCCAGCATGCGGCGGATGGTCTCGCTGTGGGCCGAACCCGGCCCAATCGTTGCTACGATTTTCGTGCGCGCCATGATGTCGTTCCGAGGGCCTAGGTGGCCGGTTCGAGGGTGATGCGAATTTCGTCGTTGTCGAGCCGTCGCGCCAGGACACGAATGGCGTCACTGGTGGCGAAGTTCTCCTCCAGCCACTCGTGTACCGGCTGCCCCAGAACGATGCGCGCCTGGTCATCGGGCTGCAACCGCCAGACGCTGCTGTGCTTGTCTTGCCGCCCACCAAAGACCACGGTCACATCGCGCGTCTCGGAGCGGCTGCTGGTGGCGAAGAAAGGCCAATGGGCCGGGGTCAGATTGATGAAACCGCGGCGGATGTGGAGCGGCTTCAGGTCGGCGACGTAGCTGAAGCTATCGGCCATGGCCTTGATGCTGCCGGTGATGGTTGGTTCGCCGGCCGGGGTCTCCTCCGTCGGCTCGACGCGCGGGGCGCGGGCCTTGGGCGCGTGGGCGGCGCGGGCCTTCTTGGCCTTGCGCCCGGTGAAGAGGCGCAGGCTGGGCACAACGGCGGCCACCAGCTCCACAGCGATGTCCAGCACCGTCAGCCCCATCGCCGCGACGCGCTCCGACGGCAACCGCAAGCTCAGGTAGATCGGCGTCACCCACTTGTCCTCTTCGTTGAGGTAGACCGTGCGCTCGAAGATCTCCCGCGCCTGCGCCTCGGTCAGGTTGTTGACGCTGTCCTTGTACAGGTCAAGGTGATGGGCGCGCTCGCCCGCCTCGGCGTCGATCTGCATCTGCTGCACGCGCAGTGTCCACGACGGATCGAGTTGCGTCAGGACGTGATAGGCGGCGGCGGGGTCCTTGTTGATCGCCGCCAGTCCCTTCGACAGCACGTTCTGGCCGACGATGCCCAGCTGCACCTCCAGGCTCATGGGCCGGGCGTTGAAGGCGATGAACGCCTCCTTGTCGAAAGGGTCGCTGGTGGCCAGGTAGACGTTCTGGTTCTCGGCGCTCAGGCCGTAGGTGGGGAAATCTTCGCGGATGTCGGCCGGCAGGCGCAGAAAGAGCGCCTCAATGAATAGCTGCATCTGCGACAGGGCATACTTGAGGGCGTTCTCTTCGCCGGCCCAGCCAAAGGCCGAAAAGACGGGCATGGTCAGGCCGGTGAAATCTTTGGATAGTTGCATAGCGTGACTCTGGTGAATGACTTGCGCCGGGCTGGTGGATACACCAAATGTGTGGGGAAGTTCGGCGATCGTCAGGGATTGATACTAGCCCAGGTGGGCCAAATGTCAAGCCTACTTGATGCGATAACCGGCGTCTTCGTTGATGAACAGCCAGGCCACGACCGCGCCGATCTCGATGGTCTCCGGCAGATAGGTCTTCATGGTCACCGAGGACGTGCCGCGCGTGTGGAGCATGTGCTTGGTGCGCTGCATGCGCTCGAAGCGGTCGCGCCAGAGGCGGAAGTTGCCCGGCCGCAAGTCCACCCAGCCCTTGGCCGCCCAGGCGTCGATGCGCGCCGGATCGGCGTCGATCTCGTGGTAGATGCTCTCCGGGATATTCAGGCGCGGGCCGCGGATGAGGCAGTCGCCGCCCGGCGTCAGGATGGGCACACCGATGGAGGTGATGGTTGTGCGCAGGCTGTCGTCGCGGCGCAGATAGTCGAACAGCGTCTGGGCGATCTCCTCCGGCGTGGCCGCCAGCACGCCGCTCAGCGTGCCGTAGTTGAGCTTCAACAGGTGAGCCTCGTAGAGCAGCTTCGACAATTGCGGCGGGCCGAGTTGCCCCAGGGCGACGCTGTGGCTGCCCGTCTCTTCCTCAATGCGCGCCAGCTTCTCCAGCGCCGCCTGACGCAGCACGCCGGCGCGGTAGCTGGGCGTCAGCACGCTGCTGTCGATGCCGGCGATGACGTCGTAGCCGGTGTTGCTGCCCAGGATTTCCAGCACCGCCTGTGCGGCGATCTCCTCCGGGGTGATGAACTCCATCTGGTCGGTGTGGGTGATGGTCTCGAACTCGCCGCGGGCGAAGAAGCCGTTCTCGCCGGTATCGACGCCGGCCATGTGCAGCTTGTCCAGGCGCTCGTACTGGTTCTCGTCGCCGCGCAGCAGCAGGCGCGCGCCAAGGGGCTGCTCGACGCTCTGGTAGCGCATCTGTGGCCGCCCGCGCAGCTTGACCGTCTTGTAGGCCACGCGCCGGTAGCCGATCATCGCCGCCGGCTTGAGTTCCTTCACCAGCGGCCCATCGGGCGTGCGCGCCATCAGGAACATCAACCCCGTGTGGGCGAAGGCGACGGCCGTCTTGCTCATCAGCTTGAAGCTGGGCCGGTCTTCGCTATGGGTGTAGGGGATGTTCAGGCCCATGCCACCCGTGCCTGTCGTGCCGATCTTCAGGTATAGGCGCGTGCCGACCTCCGCCATGGCCCGGTGGATGAGTTGGACGTGGCGGATGAGTTGCGGCAGCGATTGGGAGATGATCAGCGAACTGACGTTGGCCTCCACGTCGCGGCCAAGGTCGGCCAGGGCGGTCATGTCCTGGTGGTCAACCGCCTGGTTAAGCTGTTCCAGCAGGTCGTGGACGCGCTTGCTCTGGCTGTCGCTGTCCTGGTAGCTGATGGCCGTGGCCGTGTTGATGCAATCGACGATGACGTTGGGGCGGTAGCGGCGGATGAGCTGGACGAGGCCGGAGCGGGCGTAGGCGTCGTCCAGCCCGCCGAAGAGGTCCTGGTAGAGGTTCTCGCGCCGGCTGCGCGTGCCGATCAGCCGGCGGCGATTTTCCTCCATGAACTCGTCGCGCACGAAGACATCGCCCCACGCGCCGACGAAATCGACGTTGCAGAACTCGCGCCGGGCGTCGTGGAGGAACTCGCGCACCTCGCCGCGGTAGAGGCTGGCGACGACGATGCGCTCCGGCTCCAACTCGCGGGCGATCTCGCGGACGATCTGCGCGCCGACAAGGCCGGCGCCACCGAGGACGAGGATGGTGCGGTCACTGTTCATGTAAATCCTCTTGATGACACAGCTTAAAAGAGCTCACGCAAAGACGCAAAGGAAGAAAAAGCGCCTTTCTTCCTTCGCGCCTTTGCCTCTTCGCGCCTTTGCGTGAGCGTCTTTCGTCTGTGGTTCCATACCTCTTATTCAAACGCCTTCCACTGCACACTCAACCCCACCGCCCCAAACTCCCCCGCCTCCCAAGTAAACGTCCGCGCCCCGCTGTCACAGAAGCCGCGGAACTCCTTCAGCATCATCGCCTCCAGCAGCACGGCGCGATCCTGGGGCACCACGTCCAGCACGGCGTCGGCGCAGATCACGATCAGCTTGCGCCGCGGCCGGGTGGTGGCCACGTTGAAGCGGTGGCTGCTGAGCAGGAATTCGGCCTCGGCCTCGGCATACTCCTCGTCGGCCACGCCATAGGACACCACGACCACGTCGCGCTCCTGCCCTTGCAGCTTGTCCACCGTATCCACCAGGGGCATCGGCCGGCCGTCGGCGCCAAAGCCATAGCCGGCCAGCGCGGCGCGGATGGCGGCGTTCTGCGCCCGGTGGGGCGAGAGGACGGCGAAGCCCTCGGCGGCGAAATACAGGGAGGAAGGATGAGGGATAAAGGATGAATGGTCATCCTTCATCCTTCCGCCTTCATCCTTCATCCTTCCGCCCTCATCCTTTCGACCCGGCGGCACCATGATCTCGGCCAGCCGCGCGGCGATGCGGGCCACCAGGCCGGCCTCCAGCGGGTTGCGGGCGGTGAAGCTGACCGGCGCGGCGTAGCGCACCAGCACCACCGGCCGGTCGGGGTGGAGGATGAAGTCGATCGGGTCGTCGCTGTCGGCCGGCAGCGGCGGGTGGGTGACGATGCGGATGGTGGGCTGTTGCGAGTAGAAGCGTTCCGCGTAGAGCATCCGGGCCGGGTAGTCGGTCAGCGGCTTGTTCATGCGGAAGTTCTCTTCCAACTGGAAGATCGTCCGCGCCTCGAAGCCCGGCTCCGCCAGCGCTTGCGCCTCGATGCGCTGGCGCATGTAGGCGAAAACCGATGACAGCATATGCTCGTGCTCGTCGGGGTAATCACCGTGGATGATGGGCGGCAGTTGGCGGTCGTCGCCGGCCAGGATGACCGCGCCGTCGGGCCGGGCGGCGCTGAAGGCGATCAGGGCGTCGGGCAGCTTCATCTGCGACGCCTCGTCGATGAGGGTCACGTCGAACCAGGGCTGCACCGCGCCGCCGGCGTCGCGCATGGCGTTGTAGACGCCCCACACCGTGCCGCCGACGATGAGGCAGCGTGTGTCTCCGGCCAGCAGCCCGGCCAGCCCCTTCTGGCCCACGCGGGCCACGTCGGCCGGCAGCCGGTCGTCGGCGGCGTGGGGCTGGTTGCCCATCACCTTGACCACGGCCGTGCTGTCGTCGCCCAGGCCGTAGTCGCGCAGCAGGTCGCTGACCTTTTTCAGGACGTTGTTGATGGCGTAGTGGGTGAAGGCAGTGACGAGGATGCGCACCGGGCGACCGGCCTGCCGCGCGGCCAGCACGTAGGCCAGCAGCAGGTGGCCGAGCATATAGGTCTTGCCCGTGCCCGGCGGCCCCCAGATGAGGCTGAGGGGCGTGGCCGGCGCGCCGCGAAGAGCGCGCGACT
>JAIBAS010000255.1 GCA_019695075.1 Promineifilum sp.
GCCGGCGCGACGGCGCGCGGCCTGGCCGACCTGCTGGACGCCTACATCGCCGCGCGGGCGGCCGTCATCCGCCGGCAGAACCTGGTCTACCCGCTTAATACCGCCTTTGAGGGGGAAATGCGGCGGCTGGTGGCGCGGCTGAGCCGCTAGGACGAGGCCACGCCCAGGCGGGCCAGCGCCGCGCCGATGGAATAGACGATCAACATCTGGCCGGGGCCATAGGTCAGCCAGATCACGTCGCCGATCAGCGCGAAGCTCAGACCGCTGAACATCTCGCCGGCGAGGATGAGGTCGCTCAGCAGGAACAGCGCCGCGCCCACCGCCAACAGGACGAAGCGGCTGTCGGCCAGGGCCAGGCCCGAGGCCAGCCCGGCTGTCGTCGCCAGCAGTAGCGCGTAGGGCAGGGCGATCCAGTGGACAATCGACAGCGCCTTGCCGCCGACCACCGCGCCGCGATAGACGACCACGTACCAGCCCACCAGTCCGATCAGCAGCCATACCGCCAGGGCGATCCAGCGGCGCGAATCGACCAGCCCCGCGCGGTCGGCCAGGCGCAGCATGGCGGTGATGTAGAAGAGGTGGCCGATGCCGAAGGCGGCGATGCCGCCAATGACGTTCCGGCCGCCAGGCAGCAGCCCCGCCAGCGCCAGATCGCCCAGCAAGCCGAAGGTCATGCCGATGGCGACGAGCAGGGCATAGCCGGACGCGGGCGTGCCGCGGGTGAAGACGTACCAGCTCACCGCCGCCACGACCAGCGTCGCCGACGAAGCCATCCGCGTCCACGTGGGCATGCGGTGCGAGGCATCGCCGGCGCGGCCAAAAGCGAACCCGCCAAAGAGCAGTAGCGCCCAGACGACGAGCAGGATGAGCAGCCAGGTGCGTTGCCAGGGTGGTGTCAGTGAAAGAAACATAGACGCTCCGGGATCAATGTGTGTTGAACAGGGTTACTCTACCTCGTTTCCAGAGAGAGGGCCATTCGCTGCCCCCGTTCAGGGGCGTTGCCGGGTCGGAAGAAGCGCTCACGCAAAGGCACAAAGGGGCCAAGGCGCTAAGAAGAAAAGAAAGAAGCTTCTTCCTTTGCGCCTTGGCTTACTTTGTGCCTTTGCGTGAGCTGCTTTACGTGAGTTGCTATTGACTGGGTAATGGCCCGGTGACCCCGTTCGGAGCGAGGGGGGAGATGGGGTAAAATCGGGGACAATGGAAGGCCGCCAGCAGCTCAGCGGGTCCGTTGAGCGGATCACCTATTACAACGACGAAACGGGCTACACTGTCCTGCGCCTGATGCCCGACAGCCGCGGGATGCTGCCCTACGCCCACGGCCAGAACCTCATCACCGTCGTCGGCAACCTGCCGGAGGTGAACCCCGGCGAGTGGCTGAAGCTGACCGGCCAGTGGCTCAATCACCCCAAGCACGGCCGCCAGTTCCAGGTGGAGTTGTGCGAGCAGTCCACGCCGGCGTCGGTCGAGGGCATCAAGCGCTACCTGGGGTCGGGCATGGTGCGGGGCGTGGGCAAGGTGATGGCCGAGCGCATTGTCAACCGCTTTGGCGCGGAGACGCTGGAGGTCATCGACGCCGACCCGCAGCGGTTGGGCGAGGTGCTGGGCATCGGCCGCAAGCGCGTTGATAACATCATCAAAGCCTGGGCCGAGCAGCGGGCCATCAAGGACGTGATGGTCTTCCTGCACGGCCACGGCATCTCCACCCACCTGGCGGTCAAAATCTACAAGCAGTACGGCGACCAATCGCTGGCCGTCGTCCAGTCCACGCCCTACCGGTTGGTGCAGGACATCCACGGCATCGGCTTCAAGACGGCCGACAAGATCGCCCAGGCGCTGGGGCTGGCCGCCGACGACCCGGCGCGCATCGAGGCCGGCATCCACTACACGCTCAGTCGCATGGCCGAGGATGGCCACGTCTACGTGCCGCAGGCGGAGTTGGAGCCGGAGGCGGCCGAGATTCTGGGCGTGCCCGCCGAGCGCGTGACGACGGTGCTGCAAGCGTTAGAGAACAGCGAGCTGGTGCGCCGCGAAACGCTGATTTACGACATCCCCGCCGAGCAGAACCGCGCGGCGGCCGTGCGCGAGGAGGAGGCTGTTTACCTGCCCGCGCTCTACTTCTCCGAGACGGGCCTGACGCGGCAGGTGCGGCGGCTGATCGAGCATCCCACCAGCCGGCTGCGCGGGGCTGGGCGGCTGACGAGCAGCGGCGCGAAGACTGTCGCCGGCGCGCCGGCCCTCACGGCTCAGCAGCAACAGGCCATCCAGGCCACGCTGGCCCACAAGCTGACCATTCTGACCGGCGGGCCGGGCACGGGCAAGACAACGACCCTGCGCACGCTGCTGGACACGCTGGACGCGGGCGGCCACACCTATGCCCTGGCCTCGCCCACCGGCCGCGCCGCCAAGCGGCTGACCGAGGCCACCGGCCGCGAGGCCAGGACCATCCACCGCCTGCTGGAGTTCAAGCCGGGCGAGGGCTTCGGCCGCAACGAGCACAACCCCATCGACGCCGATCTGATCGTCATCGACGAGGCATCGATGCTCGACCTGGTGCTGGCTTACAACCTGCTGCGGGCCGTCGGCTCCGACAGCCACCTGCTGCTCGTCGGCGACATCGACCAGCTGCCGTCGGTCGGCGCGGGCGACGTGCTGCGCGACCTGATCGCCTCGGACGTGGCCGCCGTCGTGCGGTTGGAGACGATCTTCCGCCAGGCGGCCGACTCGCTCATCATCCGCAACGCCCACCGCATCAACCAGGGCCTCATGCCGGAGACCCAAGCCGACGCGCAGGACTTCTTCCTGTTCATCAAGGACGAGCCGGAGGAGACGGCGACGCTGCTGGTCGATATCGTCGCCAAGCGCATCCCGCACAAATTCGGCCTCGACCCGCTGGACGACGTGCAGGTGTTGGCCCCGATGTACAACGGCGCGTTGGGCGTGACGCGGCTGAACACGATCTTGCAGGAGACGCTGAACCCGCCCGGCGGCCGCAAGGTGGAGAAGCGCCTCGGTGGGCGCGTCTTCCGCGTCGGCGACAAGGTCATGCAAACAGTCAACAATTACGACAAAAGCGTCTATAATGGGGACATCGGGCGGGTGACAGCCATCGATCCCATTGGACAAACGTTGACAGTCAGCATTGACGGCGCGCCGGTGGTCTATGACTTCCTGGAGGCGGACGAACTCATGCACGCCTTCGCCGTCAGCGTCCACAAGTCGCAGGGGTCGGAGTATCCGTGTGTGGTCATCCCGGTCGTGGTGCAGCACTACCTGATGCTGCAACGGAATCTGCTCTACACGGCCGTGACGCGGGCGCGCCGGCTGGTGGTGCTGGTGGGCACGCGCCGGGCCATCCAGATCGCCGTGCGCACCAACCCGGTGGTGCAGCGCCACACGGCGTTGGATTGGCGGCTGAAGCATTAACGCAAGGAGATTGCCATGAAGAAACTCAATCGTGGCGTCGCCGTCGTCGGCACGGGGATGAGCCAGTTCGGCGCGTTCCCGCAGAAGACGACGCGCGACCTGTTTGTCGAGGCCTTCCAGGACATGCGCGCCGCGGTTGACCGCGGCCTCGACCCCAACGACATCGAAGCGATCTACGTCGGCAACTACAGCAGCGATCTCTTCGAGGGGCAGGGCCACACCGCGCCGATCATGGCCGACTGGGTGGGATTGGCCCCGCGGCCGGCCACGCGCGTTGAGGACGCCTGCGCCAGCGGCGGCGTGGCCCTGCGCCAGGGCGTGCTGGCCGTGGCCTCCGGCCTCTACGATGTGGTGCTGGTCGGCGGCATCGAGAAGATGAGCAACCTGCCCATCGCCGGCGTCACTGACGCGCTGGCCACGGCCGGCGACGTGTCCTTCGAGATTCCGGCCGGTTTCACCTTTCCCGGCTTCTACGCGGCCATCGCCACGGCCTACATGCACCGCTATGGCGCGTCGGCCGACGCCCTGTTGCGCGTGGGCATCAAGAACCACGACAACGGCAAACTGAACCCCAAGGCCCAGTTCCAGGCGCGCATCGCCGACCTGATGGCCGGGCGCATCGCCAAAGCGCAGCAGAAGGGACTACCCGTGCCCGCCTGGGCCGACGAGATGGACTTCCTGCGCGATAACGCCGCCAACCCGATGGTCGCCTGGCCGTTGCGGCTATTCGACTGCTCGCCCGTCACCGACGGCGCGGCGGCGGTGCTGCTGGTCAGCGAGGAGTTGGCCAGGCGCTTCAGCGACGATCCGCTCTACATCATCGGCACGGGCCAGGCCAGCGACACCTCGGCCCTCCACGACCGGCCGGAGCTGACCGCCCTGCGCGCGGCCCGGCTGGCCGGGCAGCAGGCGTATGCGATGGCCGGTGTGACGCCCGACGACGTCAAGATCGCCGAAGTCCACGACTGCTTCACCATCGCCGAGATCGTGGCCACCGAAGACCTGGGCTTCTTTGCGCCGGGCACGGGCCACGAGGCCGCCGAGGAGGGCCTGACCAGCCGGCAGGGGCCGAAGCCGATCAACACCTCCGGCGGCCTGAAGAGCAAGGGCCACCCCGTCGGCGCGTCGGGCGCGGCCCAGGTGGTTGAGGTCTGGAAGCAAATGCGCGGCGCGGCCGGCGAGCGGCAGGTGGATCGTGACGTCGATCTGGCCATGACCCATAACGTCGGCGGCACGGGGCAGACGGCCGTGGTGCATATTTACGAGCGGCGATGAGGCGAGAGAGACGACGGACGACGGACCGCAGACCGCAGCCGGAAAGCTCTCTGGCCGTGGTCTGTCGTCGGTGGCCGGTCGTCATGACGAGGTGAGCCATGACAGAAAAGACACTAGACCGGCCATTTACTGTGGCCTCTTTCCAGGTGTATCTGAACGAGGGCAAGCTGATGGGGTCGCGCAACCGCGAGACGGGCGAGGTCTTCGCGCCGCCGCGGCCGATCGACCCGGCGACCCACGGCGAGGATATGGAGTGGGTCGAGCTATCCGGCCGGGGCACGCTGGCGGCGTTTACGGCGGTCTACATCGGCACGTCGGCGATGATCGCCGCCGGCTACGACCGGAC
>JAIBAS010000301.1 GCA_019695075.1 Promineifilum sp.
AGCCGACGGCCGCGCCGCCGGAGGCCGTTGCCGCCGGCCCGCCCTCTGACCGACCGCCGGACGTGGACAACGACGCCCCGGCCGGCGAGTGCGAGGGCACGGCCAACATCCTCAGCCGCGTCGATCTCACCCCCAGCGCGCTCTTCCGCGCCGTGGCCCTCGACAACCGCGTCGGCAACCACGACGGCGATGGCATTGTCGGCGTGCGCTTCACCGTGACGGGCGAGAACCTGTCTTTCGTGAAGGACGAAGTGACCGCGCCCTATTGCGCCTTCGGTGGTAACGAGCCGGCCTGCGGCGTGTGGCCGCGCGACGAAGCCGGCCGCTACACCTGGGGCGTCGGCGGGCCGCGGGTGCAGTCGGGGCGCTTTCACGTCCGGGTCGAGGTCGTGTCCGAGCAACCCGACTCCGTCACCGGTCGCGCCGGCTGCGACTGGGAGTTCGACATGCAGGTTTCCATGCCCTAGTCCCTAATCCCTATTCCCTACTCCCTGCCTATCCCTAGAACAAATGATATAATCTCCCTCCATGACGACCACCTACGTGGCCATCGATCTGGAGACGACTGGCCTGGACCCCACCCGCGACGCCATCATCGAAGTCGCCGTTGTCACTTTCCGCGGCAACGACATCATCGATGAGTTCGCCGCGCTGGTCAATCCCCTGCGCGACATCCCGCCCTACGTCAGCCAGCTGACCGGCATCACCGACGCGATGGTCGCCGACGCGCCCAGCCTCTTCAGCCTGCGCTCGCGCCTGCGGAGCAAGCTGGCCGACCACGTCATCGTCGGCCACAACGTCGAGTTCGACCTGGGCTTCCTGCGCGAGGCCGGGCTGGCCATCGGCAGTCCACGCATCGACACGATCACCCTGGCGTCGATCCTCGTGCCGGAGGCGGGCCGCTATAACCTGGGCGCGCTGGCCGAGTTTCTGAACTTCCCCCAGGCCGACCGCAACGGCCACCGCGCGCTGGCCGACACGGAACAGACCATCGAGCTGTTCCTGGCCCTGCGTGAGCGGGCGATGGCGCTGTCGTTGGCCCAGCTGGAGGAGATCGTCGGCGCGGGGCAGCGGCTGGGCTGGCCGGAGACGCGCTTCTTCGAGGACGTGTTGGCCGAGCGGGCGCGCCACGCCTTCGAGGGGGATGAATTGCGCGCGCGCGGCCAGCTCGTGTCCCTCTATCATGCCCCCAAGCTGGAGGGGCGCACGCTCGTGCCGGCCGAGTCGCCCGCGCCGCTGGACATTCCCTGGCTGATGTCGCTCATCCGGCCGGGTGGCCACTTCGACCGCGCTTTCCCCGACTTCGAGCACCGCCCGCAGCAGGTGGCCATGATGCGCGCTGTGGCCGAGGCCTTCAACGAGGGCCGCCAGGTGCTGGTGGAGGCGGGCACGGGCACGGGCAAGAGCCTGGGCTACCTTCTGCCGGCCGCTTTCTGGGCCACGGAGAACGGCCGGCGCGTCGTCATCTCCACCAACACAATTAACCTGCAAGACCAGTTGGTTCAGAAGGACGTGCCCGCGCTGCGCGACGCGCTGAACCTTGACCTGCGCTGGGCGGTGCGCAAGGGGCGCAGCAACTATCTATGCACCCGTCTCTTCCAGCAGATGCGCCGCAGCGGCCCCAAGGATGCCGACGAGATGGTTCTCTACAGCCGCATCCTGCTGTGGTTGCCCCACAGCCAGACGGGCGACGTCAGCGAGATCATCCTGCGGACGCCGGGCGAGCGGCTGGCCTGGTCACGGCTGAGCGGCCAGAACCCGACCTGCACCGCCGACCAGTGCGCCGCCGAGAACTGCCCCCTCCACATCGCCCGCCGCCGCTCCGAACTGGCCCATCTGGTCGTCATTAACCACTCGTTGCTGCTGGCCGATATGGCCGCCGACGGCATGGTCTTGCCGGGGTACAGCGATCTGATCATCGACGAAGCCCACCACCTGGAGGCGGCCGTCACCGATGGCCTGAGCTTCCGCGCCGACCGGCGCTCGCTGGAGACAATTCTGGAGGAGGCGTCGCGGCCGCGCGCCGGCCTGGTCGCCAACGCCCAGCAGCGCATCGGCGGCGTCGCCCCGCGCGAGGTCGTCGCCACTATTGACAGCCTGGCCGATGGCTTGCGCGCCGACGCCCAGGCGGCCATCTTCCAGACCCAGGACTGGTTCACCACCGTCGACTTTTTCATGCGCAGCCAGGAACGGGAGCGCAGCCAGTTCGCCACGCAGTTGCGCCTGACGGCCGGCGTCCGCGCCCAGCCCGACTACCACCTCATCGAGGAGGGCTGGACCGATCTGAGCCGCGTCTACGCCGCCGTCGTCAAGGGCTTCAGGCGAATGATCGAAATCCTGGCCGATCTGAGCCACACGGTTGACATCGAGGGCGAGGACGAACTGCGCGCGGCGCTCATCAACAACGCGCAGATGCTCGAAGAGGCCCGGCAGAACCTCGACGCGCTCATCTCCAAGCCCAACGCCGAGATGATCTACTGGGTCGAGCAGTACCGGGACAACATCTCGCTCCGCTCCGCGCCGCTGCACGTCGGCCCGCTGGTGGATAAGTACATCTTCCAGGCCAAGGAGACAGTTGTGCTGACCTCGGCCACGTTGCGCACGGCCGGCTATGGGCGGACGGAATCGACCTTTGCCTATCTGCGCGACCGGCTCAGCGCCCACGACGCCGACGAACTGGCCGTCGGCTCGCCCTTCGATTACAAGAACAGTACGCTGCTCTATCTGGTGACCGACATCCCGGAGCCGAACCAGCCCGGCTACCAGCGCATGCTGGAGGCGGCCATCGTCGATACGGCCGTGGCCCTGGGCGGGCGGACGCTGGTGCTCTTCACGGCCAACAACCACCTCAGCCAGACGGCCGCGGCCATCGAGGATCGGCTGACCCGCCACAACATCACCACGCTGGCCCAGGGCGGCAGCGCCTCGCGGCAGCAGCTCCTGGAGCAGTTCCGGCGCGAGGGCGGGCGCAGCGTCTTGCTGGGCACGCGCTCCTTCTGGGAGGGGGTGGATGTGCCCGGCCCGGCCCTGACGGCGCTGCTCATCGCCAAGTTGCCTTTCGACGTGCCCACCGACCCCATCTTCGCCGCGCGCTCGGAGACCTACGAGAACCCCTTCTTTGAGTACTCCATCCCGGAGGCGGTGTTGCGTTTCCGGCAGGGCTTCGGCCGGCTCATCCGGCGCGGCACCGACGAGGGCGTCGTCATCTGCCTGGACAAGCGCCTGCTGACCAAGCGCTACGGCGATCTGTTTCTGGAGGCGCTGCCGGCCTGCACGGTCGTTCGTCAGCGCGCCGACCGCATTGAGGAGCTGGTGCTACGCTGGCTGGCGCGCGACCGCAGCCGCAAGTTGTAGTTTCCTACTGGGGCAGCGCGCCGGCGACGGCGACACTGTCCAGGATGTGGTTACACGCCTCCAACTCGGCCTGGGTCACGTACTGGCACTGAAAGATGACGACGTGGGAACCGTCGGCGGCTGTGCCGGCGGCGACGTAGATGTTGCCCTGCCCGGTGCAGGCGGAGTAAGTATCGTAGACGCCGGTGTAGACCCCGAAGCTGGTGTCGAAGCGGCCGTCGTAGGTGCAGGCCGTGGCGTAGACGCTCTTGTAGAAGTCGAGATTGGCCTGGCCGCCGTCGCTCAGGGTGGCGCTGGCGAGAAGATCGACGCCCGGCGCGTTATAAGCCCCATGCAAGGCGCTAATGCTGGGCGCAACGGTCAGATGCGCGCCCGCCAGGACGCCGCTGGAATCGAACCAGTTCGAGCCGTCCACCTCGCCCCACTCGACCGGCATCTCAGCGCTGAGCGCGCCGGAAACGTCCGTGACGCTGACGTAATTGCCGCTCAGAAGAGCGGTGTTCGGCGTGGCCACGACAAAGGGCGTTGTGGTGGACGCAAAGTCGCTAACAGAGGAAGACGAGCCGAGCCACGCAAAAATCAGCCACACGATCAACACCAGCATTGCCAATGCGCCGAAGACCAGTCCAGCGATGGCGACGCCGCCCAGCATACAGCCGCGTTGCCGGCTCGGCTTGGCCGGCGCTTGGGCCGCGGCGGATGATGGGGCGGCGAATGGCTGCGCCTGCCGGGCCGCGAGAGGTGGCTGGGGTGGTGCCGGCGGGGCTGCGCGTCCGGCCAGCGCCTGCTCAAAGCGGGCGGCGCTGGCCAGTCGTTGGCTGATCGACGGGTTCATCGCCGCGACGATGGCCTGGGCAGTCGCGCCGCTGACGGCCGAGTTGATCTGCTGCACGGGCGTCAACACCTGGCTCTCGCTAATGATATCGATCGCCTCCGGCGGCGTCTGGCCGGTCAACAGCGTATAGAGCGTCGCCCCCAGCGCGTAAACGTCACTGCGCGCGTCGGTCTTGCCGAAGCCGTATTGCTCCGGCGGGCTATAGCCGGGCGTGATGGCGCGCGCGCCCACGGTCGTGCCGCGCTGCGCGTCGTAGAGCTTGGAGATGCCGAAGTCCACCAGCATCGCCCGGCCTTCGGCGGTGACGATGATATTATCGGGCTTGATGTCGCGGTGGATGATCGGCGGCGTGCGCGTGTGCAGGTATTCCACAGCCTCGCAGATCTGATGAATCCACTGCCGCGCCTCGGCCTCATTGAGCGGCCCGCCGCGGTCGCGCAACATCTGGGCCAGGCTGCGGCCCTCGATGAAGTCCATGACCAGGTATTGGCCCTGATTCGGTAAGATGAAGTGGTCGATGACGCGGGGGAGATTAGGGTGGCGCAGGCCGGCCAACAACCTGGCCTCCTGCTCAAACTGCCGCTGCGATTCGGGGCCGCTATCGACGTTCTCTTTCAGAGCGACCGGCTGCGACAGGGCCATGTCCCAGGCACGATAGACCGCGCCAAAACCGCCCTGGCCGACGAGGCGCGCAATACGATAACGATTGTGAATGACAGAACCAATGTCTAGCGTCACGTTCCCTCCGAGCGCGACATCCACCGGCAGCCCCGAGCGCCCCCCGACGCCCGCGCCGCCCAAGCCGACGAAAAGCGCTGGGGCGAGCCGTAGTGGCCCGCCCCAGC
>JAIBAS010000608.1 GCA_019695075.1 Promineifilum sp.
TGGCGGCGGTCGAAGAAAGTGCCAGGCACTCCAGAAAGTGCCAGGCACTGCGCTGGCTGCTCGGTGCGTCGCACTTTCCGCAGTGCGTCGCACCTTCTGGCGGCGGTCGAAGAAAGTGCCAGGCACTCCAGAAAGTGCCAGGCACTGCGCTGGCTGCTCGGTGCGTCGCACTTTCCGCAGTGCGTCGCACCTTCTGGCGGCGGTCGAAGAAAGTGCCAGGCACTCCAGAAAGTGCCAGGCACTGCGCTGGCTGCTCGGTGCGTCGCACTTTCCGCAGTGCGTCGCACCTTCTGGCGGCGGTCGAAGAAAGTGCCAGGCACTGCGCTGGACGGCGGCGTGATCGCGCCTGTGGCGCAGCCGGATCAACTCGTCATGGCGCGACATTGCGAACCCGTTTTAACGGATTTGGCCTGCCAGCCGGCGGGTTTCAACCGCCGGCGCTTGCGCCTTTTACTCCTTTGCGGCTTCGCGCGCGCTCCTACCGGGGCGGGCCAGGGCCTAGGGCAGATCGCTCTTCCCTAGCCCCTAATCCCTATCCCCTAGCCCCTATCCCGCCCCCTCCACAATCCCAACCTCCTCTTCCGTCAGCCCATACAACTCATACACCAGCCGGTCGATCTCCCGATCGGTGGCGTCGATGCGGCGCTGGAGCATGGTCTTCATCTGCGGGTTGGCTTCGGCCGGCAGGCGCTGGTGCAGGTCGAGCATTTGCTGGACGAGGGCGACCATGCGGTCGTGGTGGGACACAACGATCAACCTAAGAATAGATTGCCATGGCAGCAATTATCAGGGCAGGGCCTTTTATCTCGCTCTCGTTGGTCTCGATACTTAACTCTTCTGTATTTAACGTACTAGCTATATTGTTAAACTGACCTTTTGCAAAGTGACCGATAGGCATCCCTTTCAATAAGTCAAAGGTTTCTCCTAACTGAATTGTCCCAATCACCTTGCCCATACAAGTCCAATAAGCATCATGCAATTCTTCCACACGCTCGTTACGAATAAAGCTGGGATAGATCCGACAGATTGCCTTCCACCCACCCAATTCAACAACCACAGTGTTCCAAATATCCTGGTGTAGTAAACTTGAAACAACCTCGCCCATTGTTTCAAATAACCGAACCTGGCCAATGGTATTGGCCTTCTGACTGTCAATTATTGCTAGAAGTGTATCTTTGTCTTTCTTGTTTTGGAACGGGTAAACTTGCTCTTGAAAAGTAATCTGTTGACCAGAACCAACACCAGAGTTCTGAATTCTATTTCTTTCTCCCTCCATCGCAGTTTCTCCGATCTTCATAAAAGACGATAAAATTGGCAAGAATTGGTCAACTGTGGACTGAATTTGATGCGCCGGATGAGCCTTCACCGTACCACTGAATTCGACAATATCTCCTGGCTTGATGCTCGCAAGATTTAGGCTATTGGACAAAGATTTGACTTGTCCTTCCTGACTCGTCAACAATCTTCGAAGGCGAATGAATAGAGCTGAAGTGGGATAACGGATAATCCCCCTGTAGCTGGACTCCACACTTTCTGCAACTTTCTTTGCGCCCTCTGCCCCGGCGCTAATATCTAGAAGTCCCCGTAAGAGGCCTGAACTTCCGAGTTTCGCCCCGGTTGAACCAGATTTTTCACTGGAATCACCCAGGCGATTCTCGAGTTCCGCTTCTTCGATGATGCCATCTTCTAGGGAAGCTAAGAAACCCGTCATCATCGGAACGTCCAAATAAATGGGATAAACCAGTTCCATATCTTCGTCTACTCCCCTTCTACGATCCTGACTTCCTCTTCTGTCAAGCCATAAAGTCCGTAAACAAATCGATCAATCTGTTGATCGAAGGAATGGATCTGCCGTTGCAGAACGGTTTTTACTTGTGGATTCCTTTCAACCTGCAACTGCTTATGCAAATCTTCTATCCATGTTGCTAAGTCTGCAAGTGCATTCCAATTTAAATTCCATCCTGTTGGTAAAGGCAAGCTTGCTACCTTAAACCCTCCAACTTCCATTAGCAATCCATACCGCTTTACGAACCACCAGTTGGCTAACCGAGAATTGAACAATCCCAAAACCGCGTGAATTAGCTTTTCCTCAAAACCGTCCCGCAATATGAGATTGGATAATGAGTGTCGATTAACCCAACCATTGAGTTCAATTGCCCCAACCAACTGGGTGGGAAGTTTCTTCCTTAACCGATGAAAAAGTATCTTTGGTCGTTCAAAAAAGCGAAATTCTCTCTGACACCATAGCCAAGGGCCATAATGAACAAAGGCGTTTGGTTTATCTATTTCATAGCGGCGGACTTGAGAGGCGTTCTCAATGAGTGGATACCAATTCTCGCCAGCAGATTTGTCGGAAATGTACTTGTTGACAACACCGTCAGCCTTGGTTTTATATGGAATTACACCCTGTGAATAAACTATTGCCTCTGAGAGTGTACGTCCACTCAACTCAAGCTTCGTAAGGAGGTTAACCTCGACAGGGTTTGCCATAAGATTAATGACTAGCTCTGGGTCTGAACTCCAAACTTCTTGGCGCATACTAAAAATCGGAATGATGTCGAAATCTGGAGTACCTCGAGAAACTCCCACTTTGTGATTGTCGTCACTCGCTGTGCTATTTTGCAGGATCGTTATGGCTGTATCTACAACAGCACCTCTGAATACCTTTGTGGGTTCTAAATCTACCAGAGTTCGTAAGAGGGTATTTTCCAGAATGAGCTTTCTAACTTGAACTCCATAGTAGTTTGTCAGCCACGCATTCGGGGTGATAAAGCCGAGCATACCCCCTCTTTTTAGCAACTGAAGCCCTTGTTCTAGGAAATAGATATAAGTTTCAGGTTTACCTTTCTTGTAAACGAACTTGCCTTTGAAATAGTGCTTTTCCTGTTCAGTATAATCTGCTCCATACGGCGGATTCCCAATCACCGCGTCAAACCCGCCGTTTGACATAATGTCGCGGAATTCGGCCGCCCAGTCGAAGGCATTGACGCGCAGCAGTTCGTCGTCGGCCAGCAGGGCCGGCTGCGGCCGGTTGTAGAAGTCCGGCCCGATGAGCGAATTGCCGCACTTGACGTTGCGATCCAGGTCGGGCAACACGCGCTCGCCCAGCAGCGCCGCCTGTGGCCCCAACTGTTCGGCCGCGCCCTCCAGCACCTTCAGCAGCAGCGACAGCTTGGTCACCTCCACCGCCTGGGCGTCGATGTCCACGCCATAGAGGTTGTCCAGCAGGATGCGCCGCCGCTCGGCCAGCCGCAGGGCATAGCTGCCGTCGGCGCGCTGGTGCAGCGTCGCCGCGCGCCCCTTCGACCACTTCTTGGCGTCGGCCAGGTAGCCGGCTAGATGCCAGTCGAGCAAATACTGGTAGGCCCCCAGCAGAAACGAGCCGCTGCCGCAGGCCGGGTCGAGGACGCGCAGCCGGCCGGCCGGGCCGCGCGGGTCGGGCGTGTGCCCTTCCAGCAGCCGGCCGACGGTCTGCCGGACGATGTACTCGACGATGTAGGTCGGCGTGTAGTAGACGCCGCCGGCCTTGCGCACCTCCGGCTTCTCCTCCACCTTGGCGTGGCCGCCGTCGGTCAGGCGGATGACCTTGCCCAGGAATTGCTCGTAGACCTGGCCGAGGATGTCGGCCGGGAAGACCTCGAAGGCGTAGGGGCTGGCCGGCGGGTAGAGGGCGCGCAGGATGTCCTTCAGCGGCCGGTCGTCGATGGTCAGGCCGGGCGTCACCATGTCGGGCGTGTCGTGGGGGCGCTCGTGCTGGAAGTGGAACAGGCCGGAGTTGTAGCGGGCGTCGGCGCGCGCCCACAGGCCGAACAGGCGCTGATACGTGCCCGCGCCCTGGGCCAGGTCTTGCAGCTGGCCATATGGCTCAATGCCGCGGTCTTCGGCGATGCGCAGGAAGATGATCCGGTCGAGGATTTGCTGGACGGCGAAGTTGAGATCGCGCTGACTCAGGCGGTTGCGATTGGCCACGGCGCGGGCCAGCACGTCGCGCCACTCGTCCAGCTGGCGCAGGAACTCGGCGTCAACGGTGGCGATCCCCTTGCGCCCGCCCTCGACCTCGACGAAGCGCTCCAGCGAGCCGGCCAGGACGGCGTCGCGGCCGAGCAGGGCGGCGATCTCGTCCCAGGCGGCGTGGTAGTCGTCGTAGCGCCAGAAGCGCAGCCGGGCGACGGCGGCGCTGTCGTCGGCCCGCAGCCGCACGCGGGTGTCATAGACGGCCAGTTCCTCGAAGTCGGTCAGGATGCTGAGGGGCAGCTTGGCCGTCCAGGCATAGCGGCGCAACTGGTGGGCGGGGGCGGCGTCGCGGGCCAGGTTGACGGCCGGCTTCTTGGCCTCGACGAAGAAGCGGCGGCGGCCGTCGAGGTAGAAGCCGTAGTCGGGGGCCTTGGCCCGCAGGCGGTCGCGCTCGCGGATGTCAACGCGGTCTTCGTGCTTCACTTCGGCGCGGCCGAGGGCGTTGGTCACGTCCCAGCCGAGGGCCTCGAAGAGGGGGTTGATGTAGTGGACGCGGACTTCGGTCTCGTTATACGACGACAGCCGCCGGCGCGGGTCGTTGTGGAACTGGTCGATCTTGTCGAGGACAGCTTGTGGCGCGGGCATGGGCAGAGGTTAACGCAAAGCCGCAAAAGACGGAAGAGATCTCACGCAAAGACGGAAGAGAGCTCACGCAAAGACGCAAAGAAGAAAAGATTCTTCTTTTCTTTGCGTCTTTGCGTCTTTGCGTGAGATCTTCCCCATGTCCGGTCGAATTACTTATTGACGTAGGCCTGATCGCTTTTATGATTGTAGGACGAAGGAAGGAGCAGCGCAGTACCCCCTGCGCTGCTCTTTTGCGTTTGTGGCGGTCGATTTCCAACACGAATAGGAGGATGTTGCTATGGCGAACGACAACCGGCCGGTTGACAACCAGGAGGTTGGCAACCCGCAGGATGCTTCGATGAGCGGCGAGCGGGCCTGGCTGGCGGCCCTGCTGCTGCGGCGGCAGAGCCGGCTGATGCCGCGCTTTGCCGTGGCCCTGGCCCGGCTGCGCGAC
>JAIBAS010000061.1 GCA_019695075.1 Promineifilum sp.
ACGCCGCCTGGGCCGCGCCGCTGCTGGCCGCGGCCGACGCGCAGATCACCACGTCCGGCGCGGCCTGGTGGCCGGCCGACCGTGTCGAGGTGGAGCGTACCCGCCGCCATCTGCGCGAGGCGCTGAGGGAGTCAGCTTTCGATGCCGCCTGGGGGCGCGGGCAGGCGATAGGGCTGGATGGGGCGATTGCTTACGCCACCGCTGGATGAAGTAACGGCCTGTTGATGACGCTGATCAGGAAGTCCTGGTCGGCATCATCAACGCGCCATTCTTCTATTGCGCTACTTCCAGTTCGCCCCGCGTCGGCTCACGAAAGAGCCGGCCAAAAATCGGCCCGGCGACAAACCCGCATCCCGCGCCGAACAAAACCAGGTAGCCAAGGGCTGTATTTCGGAACGAAAACCCCGTTATTAGCATCACACTCGAAGCCCCAAGAACAGCGCCAATCGGAAACCAGGCCCAGATGGGGAAGGTGGCCTTGCGGAGGCGCTTTCTTGACACAACATCGGCTATGGCGAGCAGAAGACCGGCGAAAACCCCCATGATGCCGCCAAACAGGGCGGCGATGCCGCCAAAACACAATACGCCGAGGAACAAGTTGAAACTTGGATCTTCGTATGGGGCAGACTGGATGAAGAAACCCGTTGCTATTCCCCAAACAACGATACCGGTTGCCGCGCCAATAGCAGCCGCGACAGCACCAGCGACCATCCCCACCACCAGGTTGACAGTGATGCCTCGACCAGGTCGCCGCGATGCCGAATCGCTCTCGTTCAGAAACGGTTCAGCCATTGCCCCGACACCATACTCAGCCCCACTCCCTGCCGCCGGTAGCCCAATTGGCGATAGAAGTCCTCGGCCGAGTCGGTGAACAGGTAGATATGCTGCCCCGGCAGGCGCTCGGCCAGCAGCGTCATCATCTGGCTGGCGACGCCGCGGCGGCGGTAGTTGCTGTGCGTCCACACGTCCACGACGTAGGCGTTGCCGACGCCGTCGGACAGGGCGCGGGCCGTGCCGATGACGCGGCCGTCCAGCCGGGCGAAGACGTTGACGGCGCTGTTTTCGGACGAGCGGCGCAGTTCGTCGGGCGTGCGGCCGTTGTCGAAGTTGTCGGCGTGCAGATCGGCCTTCAGTTGCGTCCAGTCGATGCCGTCCGTCGTCGTCTGATAGACGATCCCGCCCACCGCTTGCCGGTCGCGATCGCTGAGGTCGTGGCCGCTGTTGGAATCGCTCATGCGTCGCGTCGCCTCCCTTTTGCTATCTTGCCTGCGCCCATGCTATCCTTTTGGGCATCGCCTGACAACCCCACGGCAGTAGTACAGCCTGTCAGGCTGTCGTCGCCGGCCACAGCCTAACAGGCTGTGCTACGGGCCGTGCGCCCACGCGACCGGCCCCAGGAGAGACCATGACTGAGCTTGCCCAGGTTGCCCCCGCCTTTATCGAGATGGCCCACCGTATTGTCTGGGCCGGCGTCGCCTCCGTCGATTCCCACGGCCGGCCGCGCACGCGCATCCTCCACCCCATCTGGCAGTGGGACGGGACGCGCCTGCGCGGCTGGATCGCCACGCGACCGACGGCGGTCAAGCGAGCGCATCTGGCCGCCCACCCCTATCTGTCCGTCAACTACTGGGAGCCGTCGCACGACACCTGTGTCGCCGAGTGCCGGGCCGCGTTGTGCCTCGACCTGGAGACGCGGCAAATGGTCTGGGACTTGTTCGCGCAAGGCCCCGCGCCCGTCGGCTATGAGCCGCGCACCGTGCCCGGCTGGGGCGACCCGGCGGCCGACACCTTCGCCGCTCTGCGCCTGGAACCGTGGCGGCTGCGCGTCTTCCCCGGCAGCGTCCTGTTGGGCCAGGGCGGCACGATCCTGACCTGGCAGGAGGACGAGTGAGCGCGGCGGCGAGCGCCGCGCCCTGGGCGGCGGTCATCGCCCCCGTACGCGAGGTCATCCTGGCGGGTACGGCCGATCTGGCCTACTGGCGCGAACAATTATGGCCGGAGGGCTTGCGGCCGGCCGAGGCCGAGGGCCGCGCCGCGCTGCTCGTCACGGCGATGAGCGCGAAGTTCAACGGGTTGCCCTTCCGCGAATGGACTGTCGCCGTGCAGGTCGTCGAGGGGGACGGGGCCTTCCTCGTCCAGGCCTTCAACTCGTCCCGGCTGCTGGGCTGGGCCGAGCGCCGGCTGTTCCGCACGCCCTACAGCCACGCTGCCATCGAGCTGGGCGAGCGCGCGCCGGCCCATCTGCGCGTCGCGCCGGGCGCGACGACAGCCCTGGCGGCGCGGATGGGGCCGGGGGCGGCCGGCGAGCAGCGCCATGAGATATTCGCCGGGCCGATCTATCTGCCGGGCGACGGGCGCGGCCGGGGCGAGATGTTCACTGCGCGACTGGAAGGGACGGCGACGATCATCCCGTTCGACCCGGCGCGCGATATGCTAACGATTGACCCCGCCGGCGGCGCGGTTTTTAGCCACCTGGCGGCGTCGGGCTTCCGCGTCCGGGAGTGGCGGCTGCGCGACGCGGCCACGCATGCCCGTTCGCGGACGGCGGCCCGTGATAGGGGATAGGGATTAGGGGCTAGGGACTAGGGGAAGAACGCTCTTCCCTAATCACTAGCCCCTATCTGAGCCGGCCTCGGCCGGCGTCGTTGAGTAGCCCGGTCGCCTTTGGGCTTGGGCGACCTGGTCGAACAGGCTGTTTCACTAATTTGCATACACGCCCTAGCCCAACGCCTCATAGAGCGCCGCCAGCGCCAACACCCCTTCCCAACCGCGGCCGTGATCCTCATAGCTCCACCAGCCGGAGAGCACGGCGTGGGCCTCAGCCCAGGCGAGGACGGCCGCCCGTGGCTGCGCCAGCATTTCGGCAAAGAGCGCCACGCGCCGCGCCTGCAAGCGGCGCAGGTCGGCGGGGGCCAGCCCGGCCGGCGGGTCGTTGAGGAACGTGGCCACGTCGAAGAGCGGGTCGCCGGCGTAGCCCTTGGGGTCGATGGCCAGCCAGGGCGCGCGCGCCGCCCGCAGGACGTTGCCGGGGTTCATGTCGCCGTGGATGAGCCGCGGTCGGCCACCGGCCAGTTCGGCGAACAACGCCGCCGCCCGTTCCACACGCCGCGCCGGGAAGGGGCCATAGCCGCCGTCGAACGTTTGCCGCAGCCGGTCGAGGCCGCGGGCGAGATGGACGATGGTGCGGAATGGCTGGGCGGCCGCCGGCGACCGGTCGGCGGGCAACGGCCGGGGCAGTTCGCCGATGAGGCCGGCGACGGTGCGCACCCGTGTGTCGTCGTCGGCCACGCTTTTGAGCGGCTCGCCGGGCAGGACGCGCTCCAGCAGCAGCACGCCGCGCTCCGTGTCGGCGTCGATGAGGTGGGCGATGCCGCGGCCGTCGAACAGGCGCAGCGCCGCGGCCTCGTCGTTCAGTTCCCGGTTGGGCACGCCCGCCTTCAGCACCCACGCCTCGCCGCCCGGCCCAACGACCGGGGCGACGTAGTTGTAGGACAGCTCCGCGAAGGGCGGCCGGACGGTCAGCGTCCAGCGCTCGGCCACCTCGGCCACCAGCGCCGGCAGCGCCCTCAGCCAGACCACGCCTTTTTGGCCGTGAACGTCGATGATCTTGCCCGCGCAGCCGCGGGGATCAACGGGAATCATGGGCGCTATTGTAGCTTCTCTGGCCGACAGCAGACCACAGACAACAGACCGCCGACTGCCGACCGCCGACCGCCGACCGCCGACTGCCGACTGCCGACAGCCGACCGCCGACCGCCGACCACCGTCCACCGCCTCCTAATCCCTAGCCCCTAGCCCCTATCCCCTAGCCCCCCTTGTTCTTTCTTTGACAAGCGCATAACTTTAGTTAGTATTTGACAACTTCTGCCGGACGTTTGAGGCAATGAATCATGACCTATCGAGGTAGCTCCTCTTTTGACCACGACGCGCCGCCGGCCGTTGGCGTGTTGCTGACCAACGTCGGCTCGCCGGACGAACCAACACCTTCCGCTCTGCGCCGCTATCTGGCCGAGTTTCTCGGCGACTCGCGCATCATTGAGTATCCGCGCTGGCTGTGGCAGCCGCTGCTGCATGGCGTCATCCTCAACGTCCGGCCGCGCCGGTCGGCCGAGTTGTATAAGCGCGTCTGGACGGACGAAGGTTCCCCACTGCTGACCATCCTGCGGCGACAGACAGCGGCGCTACAGACGGCGCTGTCGGCCGCCCTGCCCGTGCCCGTGCGCGTGGCCTGCGGCGTCAGCTACGGCCGGCCGCCCATCGCCGCCGCCCTGCGCGCGCTGGACGCGGCCAACGCCCGGCGCGTGCTGGTGCTGCCCCTCTACCCGCAATACTCCGGCACGACCACGGCCGCCGCCCTTGATGATGTCTTCGCGGAGTTGCGAACGTGGCGCTGGCTGCCGGAGTTGCGCACCGTCAACCACTACCACGATCACCCCGGCTATCTCGCCGCGCTGGCCGCTTCTATCCGCGAGGCGTGGGCGGCCGGCGGCCGCCCTGACCGGCTGCTGATGTCGTTCCACGGCATCCCACGCGACTACTTCCTCAATGGCGACCCCTACTACGGCGAGTGCCAGAAGACAGCCCGCCTGCTGGCCGAGGCGCTGGGCCTGGCCGACGGCGAGTGGCTGGCCACCTTCCAATCCCGCTTCGGGCCGTCGGAGTGGCTGACGCCGGCCACGGACGAAACGCTGGCCGCCTGGGGGCGCGAAGGACTGGCGCGCGTCGATGCCGTCTGCCCCGGCTTCTCGGCCGATTGTCTGGAGACCATCGACGAGATCGGCCGCGAGGGCGCGGAAATCTTCCGCGAGGCGGGCGGCGGCGAACTGCGCTACATTCCCGCCCTCAACGACCGCCCCGATCACGTCGCCGCCCTGGCCGACATCGCCCTGGCCCACTTGCAGGGCTGGTTGGAGCCGCCACCGCCGGCGCGGCCCCAGCCGGCAACGCTGGCCGCCCACCACGCCCGGTTGGGGCTGAGCGAGCCACCCGCCCGCTAGACGCCGACCAGGCCGGTGAAGAGAAAGGCCAGC
>JAIBAS010000414.1 GCA_019695075.1 Promineifilum sp.
CGGCGACCGCTCCGGGCGCGTCGGGGACGGGCGCGGCGTCGGCGGCCACGCGCGCAGAGAAGCCGCGGAGCAGGCTCAGCGCGAAGATGAGCAGCACTGCGATTCCGGCGATCGTCATGCCGTCGAGTCGATTACGCATCGGTTCACCCCTGGCCGCATGGAGTTTCGTAGCGGCAGCCAGGAGTAGTATAGAACATTTGTGCTGGAAACACAAGAGGCGCTTTTGCTTGTCACGACCGAGCGATTCGGTACAATCGCCCTAAGTCGGCCGCCCTTCTCGCTGGCCGCCGACAAGAGGAGCGTCCCATGCTGCGTCGTAAGCACCCCCACCCCGTTGAGAGCATTGATACCCTGCGCGCCAAGGAACTGAAGCGTTTCGTCGAGGTCTTCACCGCCGACGGCGAGCGCCTGGGCGTCACCCTGCGCTTCATCCACCGGCCGATCGAGGATGTCAACATCGAGCAGAAGCTCTACCGCTCGTTTCTCGTCGTCCAGAGCCTGGAGCACGGCGGCCCGCTGTACGTGCCCACGGTCTTCGTCGAGAGCTATGACCCGGCCGCCGGCCGCGTCACGCTGACGGCCGACCTGGACATGGTCATGGGCGAGAGCTGGAACCGCGAGCCGGACTTCGTCGCCCGCGGCCAGGGCGTGGCCGAAGAGCTGCCCGGATAAAAGGGTTGTAGAGACGGGTCGGCGACCCGTCTCTACAACCGCGACAACGACCGCGTCCCCCGCTGCGTCAACGCCTCAATCGCGTCGGCCACGTGGACGTCGGCGATGTGGTGGTCGCCGCGGGCCACGCGCAGCAGGTGGGCCTTCAACATCCCCTCTCAGAAACCCGACATTTGACCCGTGATTGCCTCTCAGGCCCTTTGTACAATTTGAGTACAATCATTGCGTCTGTGTGCGATGACAATGGAGCCTACAGTACTCGATCCCGGATCGCTTTTCTATCGCGTCTTCCACGACAGCCCTGTCGGCATGGTCATCACAACCCTGGCCGAGGGGCGCTACGTCGAGGTCAACAACGCTTATGCCCAGATGCTCGGCTATGCGCCCGCAGAACTGATCGGCCAGACCTTCCCCGTCTTCGGCCTGGGCCATCAGGAGGAGCGCGGCATGGTCGTCGAAGTGCTGCGCCGCGCCGGCAAGCTGGGCGACGTTCCCCTGCTGCTGCGCACCCGCGACGGCGAGACGCGCACGGCCATCGGCTCTGTCCAACTGGAGGAGATCGACGGCGCGGGCTACCTTGTGTCCATGATCCAGGACCTGACCGACCACGAGCACGTCCAGTCGGCCCTGCAGAGCGCCGAGAGCCGCTTCCGCATCTTCTTCGAGAGCATCCCCCTGCCGCTGCTGGTCTACGATGTGGCCACGCTGCGGTTTGTCGACGTCAACCCGGCCGCCTGCCGTCAATACGGCTACAGCCACGATGAGTTCATCGCCCTGAAGGCGGCCGACATCTGGGTAGTAGCCAATGCGGACGAACTGGCCGCGGTGGTCGCTCGCGTCCAGGACAGCGCTGAGACCCGCCTGGGCGTTAGCCGCCACCGCCGCAAGGATGGCGTCCTCATCGACGTCGATGTCGTCAGCTACGCCTTCACGATGGAGGGCCGCCCCGTGCGCCTGTCCATCGCCCAGGATGTCACCGAGGAGCGCGCCGTCGAGCTGGCCCTGCGCGCCAGCGAAGAACGCCTGCGCGTCATCGCCGACGTAACCACTGACGCCATCTGGGACCGCGACCTGCGCACCGGTTTTGTTCAGTGGAGCCACGGCCTGGACTCCCTGTTCGGCTTCGCCCCGGAGGACAGCGCCAGCCATGCGTGGTGGCGCGACCACGTCCACCCCGACGACCGCGATGAGGTCGAGAAGACCATCGACGCCTTTCTGGCGACGGGCGGGGGCTATTGGGCCAATGAGTATCGCTTCCTGTGCGCCGACGGCCGCTATGCCAACGTTCTCGACCGCGGCTACCTGATTCGCGACGAGCAAGACCGGCCCGCCCGCTTCATCGGCGCGATGGTTGACATCACCGCCCAAATGCAGGTGGCCGAGGCTGCCGCCCGCGCCGCCCAGGACGAGCGCCAACGCCTGGCCCGCGATCTGCACGAGGCCGTCACCCAGTCGCTCTACAGCGCCAGTCTGATGGCCGAAGCCGCCCGCCGCCACTCCGTCTCGGCCGACCTGAGCGTCACCGGCGACTACATAAGCCGGCTCAGCGAGCTATCGCAGCAGGCGTTGCGACAACTGCGGCTGCTGGTCTATGAGCTGCGGCCGACGCTGCTGGCGCAGGAGGGCCTCGTCGGCGCTCTGCGCCACCGCCTGGAGGCCGTTGAACAGCGGGCCGGCATCCAGGCCCGCCTGGTTGAACAAGGCTCGGTCGATGTGCCGCCAGGCTTGCAGGCGGAATTGTTTTGGATCGCCCAGGAAGCGCTCAACAACGCCCTGAAGCACTCGGCGGCCACGACCACGACCGTCGTGGTGGGCGCGAGCGACGATGCCATCTGGTTGGAGATCAACGACAACGGCTGTGGCTTCGAGGTGGATGGCCTCTCGGCCAACGGCGCGGGGCTGGCCCGCCTGCGCGAGCGCGTGGCCAAGTTGGGCGGCAAGCTGGAGATCGAGAGCGTACCAGGTGGCGGCGCGGTCGTCCGCGCCCGGCTGCCGCTGGATAGCCACGGAGCGTAATGGCTGATAGCCACCACAACTTCGGCCCCGAACGCGCGTCTATCCCCCCTTCTTCGCTCCTCCACCCAACGCCCGACTTCCTGCCGGCCGACGCGCCGATGTTCGCGCGCGTCTTCCGCAACAGCCCCGTCGGCATGGGCATCGCCGGCGCGGACGGCCGCCACCTGGCCATCAACGACGCCTTCGCGCGGATGATCGGCTGGTCGGTGGCCGTGCTGCTGGGCCGCCCGCCCGTCGAATTGGGGTTGATGAGCGCCGGCGACCCTGACGCGCTGGCCTCTGATAGCATCGACTTCGACCCGCAAACGCCCCACCACGGCCGGGGCTTGCTGACCATGATCGAACGCTGCGACCGCCTCGGCGGCGACCTGACCGTCCTCTCGCGTGCCGGTCTGGGCACGACCATGCGCTTGATCGTGCCCACGATCTGAACGCGCCGTGACCAGGCCGCCGCGACATAGGTCTGGGACTCCCCCCTTGCACCCTCAGAGAGCGAGCGCGCCCAGCTATGACCTTCGCACGGCCCGCTAATAAGCCGTTTTGCTTATAGGCGATTTGGGCAATCAAGGTATAATGTGCATGTCCTTTTGTCTTGTAGAGACGATACTGACATGTCCCCTCCTGTCTTCGCGTCCGGCACGCTCTTCGCTCACGTCTTCCACGCCAGCCCCGTGGCGATGACGATCAACGCCTTGCCGGAGGGCGACTACGTCGATGTCAACGACTCCCTCTGCCAACTGATCGGCTATTCTCGCGAGGAACTCATCGGCCATCGCGCCATCGATCTGGGCATCCTGACACCCGAACGGCGCGAGCCGATTATCCAGGAACTCGTGACGCGCGGCTCATTGGGCAAGCGCTCCCAAGTGCTGCGCCACCGCTCCGGCGAGGAGCGCCGGGTGCTCGTCTCGGCCCAGTTGGAAGAGCACGAGGGCCGGCTCTACACCGTGGCCATCATCCAGGACCTGACCGACTACATCCGCACCCAGGATGCCCTGCAAGCCACGGAGACGCGCTTCCGCCTGTTTTTCAACAGCGTCCCCCTGCCGGTGTGGGTTTTCGACGTCGACACGCTGCGTATTCTGGACGCCAATCCGGCGGCGTGCGCCACCTACGGCTACTCCATCGACGAGCTTCTGAGTATGACCGTCATGGACATTCGCCCTGATGAGGAGCGCGACCGCTTCCGCGAATACGCTACACAACTGGCACAGTGGCCAACCAACAGCAGCATCTGGCAGCACGAAAAGAAAGACGGCACGCCGATGGATGTGGTCATCACCGGCTGCACGTTGGAACTGGGCGGCCGCGGCGTGCGTCTGTCCGTCCTACGCGACATCACCCAACAGTTGGCCGCCGAGCGCGCCCTGATCGACAGCGAGCAGCGCCTGCAGCTCATCACCGAGCTGAGCACCGACGGCATCTGGGACTTCGACGTGCGCGCCGGCGCGGTTCACCTCAACGAGGCCTTCCGACGGATCTACGGCGCGCCGCAGGAAGAGAGCGACCCCGGCGTCATCGTGTCCTGGTGGCAGTCGCGCATCCACCCCGATGATCGAGCCACCGTCATCGGCAACCTGCAAGCGGCCACGGCCGGCACGGGCGACACGTGGTCGGCCGAGATGCGCCTGCTGCGCGCCGACAACGTCCACTACGCCACGGTCATCGCTCGTGGCCACGTTCTCCGCGACGAGGACGGCCAGGTGACGCGCATCACCGGGGCGATGGTCGATATCAGCCGCCAGATGGAGATCGCCGAGGCCACGGCCCTGGCCGCGCTGGAGGAACGCCAGCGCCTGGCCCGCGACCTGCACGACTCCGTGACGCAGTCGCTCTACAGCATCACCCTGCTGGCCGAAGTCGCCCGGCGGCACGCCACGGCCGGCAACGCCGCGGCCACGCTGGAGCAGATCGAGCGGCTGGGGACGCTGTCACAGCAGTGCCTGCGCGAGATGCGCCTGCTGGTCTACGAATTGCGTCCGGCGATGGTGGAAGAGTCGGGGCTGGTCGGGGCGCTGCGGCAACGGTTGGAAGCCGTCGAGCAGCGGTCGGGCGTCCACGTCCACCTCGACGCGGGCGACGACCAGCACATCCCCCTGCCCATCCAGAACGAATTGTTCCGCGTGGCCGAAGAGGCACTCAACAACGCCATCAAGCACGCCCACGCCTCGCGACTGGCCATCGGCCTGGTGGTCACGGCCGACGAAGTGACCCTGTCGATTGCCGACAACGGCCGTGGCTTTGACCCCCAAATCGCCCACGCCTCCGGTGGCCAGGGGCTGGGCAACATGCACGAGCGCGTTCGCCGGCTGGGCGGTCACTTCCACATCGACAGCGCGCCCGGCCAGACCACGACGATCCGCGTCCGCATCCCTTTGCCGGCGGCCGGGCAGGGGCGCTGGCAACAGCTGCAACCGAGCTTGAGCGCCAACGGAAATCGCGTATAATCGCCACAGCTTAGCGTTCGTCGGCGATTGCCATGCAGCCAGAGCTTATTGCGTCCGGGACATTGTTCGCGCGCATCTTCCACGCCAGCCCCGTGGCCATGGCCATTTACGCGCGCGCCGACGGTCGTTGCGTGGCCGTCAATGACGCCTTCACCCGCCTGTTCGGCTACGACGCCGAAACGCTCATCGGCCGCCGCGCCCAGGATTTAGGCTTCCTCGATGACGACAACTACCGCTTGCTGGGCACGACCGTCCTGAACGCCGGCCGCCTGGCCGACCGGCCGCTGCGCGTCCGCGCGCGCGACGGCTCCCTGCATGACGTCCTGATTTCCATCCAACTGGCCACCTGGGACGACGATACGTATCTCATTGCCCTGCTGCAAGACCTGACCGAGTATCATCACGCCCGCCAGGCCCTCAGCGAGGCCGAGGCTCGCTTCCGACTCTTCTTCGAGGCCATCCCCTTGCCCGTGGTCGTCTACGACGGCGACACGCTGGCCATTCTCGATGTCAACACCATGACGACGACCCAGTACGGCTACAGCCGCGAGGAGCTTCTGGCCCTGTCGGTGCTGGACCTGTGGGCGGAGGAAGAGCGCGCCGGCTGCGCCGATCTCCTGTGCTGCGGCGGCATCGTGCCCGTGGAAAACGCCTACCACTGCCTGCGCGACGGCCGGCGCATCGCCATCGAGATGACCAGCCAGAGCGTTACCCTGGAGGGGCGTCGCGCCTATCTGGCCACCTTCGCCGATGTGACCGAGCAACACGCCAACGCCGCCGCCCGCCGCCACAGCGAGGAGCAACTGCGCATCCTGGCCGACGTGACCACCGACGTGATCTGGAGCTATGATCCCATCCAGAAGACAATCACCTATAGCGGCGGCATGAACACCCTCTTCGGCCACGAGGCCGGCGAGCGGCCTGCGCCGGACTGGTGGCTCGACAAGGTCCACCCCGACGACCGCGACCGGGTGATGCGCGAACTGGCCGAAGCGCTGCCCAGCGAAGAGGGCCTGTGGGCCAGCCAGTACCGCTTCCGCCGCGCCGACAACAGCTACGCCCACGTGCTCGACCGCGGCCACGTCCTGCGCAACGGCGGCGAGCAGGTGCATTTCATCGGCGCGATGGTCGATATCACCCGCCAGATCGAGCTGCAAGAGGCCACCGCGCGGGCCACGGCCGAGGAGCGCCGCCGCCTGGCCCGCGACCTGCACGACGCCGTTACCCAATCGGTCTATAGCCTGACGCTGATGTCGGCCGCCGCCCGCCGGCGCGTCGGCCAGGGCGAGGCCCAGGCCGGTTTCGACTACGTCGATCGTCTCGGCCAGTTGGCCCGCCAGGCGCTCAAGGAGATGCGCCTGCTGGTCTACGAGCTGCGGCCGGCGGCCCTGCAAGGCGAACCGCTGGTGACGGCGCTACAGAGCCGGCTGGAAGCGGTGGAGCAGCGCGCCGGCGTGGCCGCCCGGCTGCGCGTCGACGCCGAACCGCAACTGCCCGCCCACGTGCAGACGCAGCTCTTCCGCGTGGCCGAGGAAGCGCTCAATAATACCCTCAAGCACGCCGCGGCCACGGCCGTCGATGTCATCATCGGCGGCGACGCGAGCCACGTGCGGCTGGAGATCCACGACAACGGTGTCGGCTTTGCGCGCGACCCCGCCGCCGCGCCGGCCGGCATGGGCCTGGTCAGCATGCGCGAGCGCGTCAGCGAATTGGGCGGTACCTTCGAGGTCGATTCCACCCCCGGCGGCGGCACGACTGTCCGGGTTATTTTGCAGCTAGGCAATGTCCATGCGCAGCATGGTCATGCCGCGCATGATGATGCCACGCATGGAGAGAATGGAGACAATGGACAAAGCGATCCGCATCCTGATCTGTGATGACCACGCCGTGGTGCGCGAGGGATTGCGCGCCCTGATCGGCACCGAACCGGGCATGGAGATCGTCGGCGAGGCGGCCGACGGCGAACAGGCCATCGCCGCCGTGCGCAACCTGCGCCCCGATGTGACCCTGCTCGACATGGTCATGCCGCGCATGGACGGCCTGGAAGCCATCCAGGTCATCAAGCAGGAGATGCCCGACGCGCGCATCCTGGTGCTGACTTCGTTCGCCGAGGACGACATGGTCTTCCCGGCCATCAAGGCCGGCGCGCTGGGCTATTTGCTGAAAGACTCTTCGCCCGACGAACTCATCCGCGCCATTCGCGACGTGAACCGGGGCGAGGCGTCGCTGCACCCCAGCATTGCCCGCCGCCTTATCCTGGAGCTGAGCCAGCCGACGACGCTGCCGCCGACGCCGGAGCCGCTGACCGAGCGCGAGTTGGAAGTGCTGCGCCTGGTGGCCAAAGGCTACTCCAACGAAGAGATCGCCACCACACTCATCGTCAGCGAGCGCACCGCCCGCGGCCACGTCAGCAGCATTCTCAGCAAGCTGCACCTGGCCAACCGCACCCAGGCCGCCCTCTACGCGCTGCGCGAGGGGCTGGCCTCTCTGGGCGACGCCGGCGATTCCATCTAGCCCGCCCCCGCTCATACGTTTTACCTAAGCGTCACTCATTTGACCCCCTTTCGGCCCGGCCGGAAGGGGGTCATTTGCGGTCGCAACTCTCGACACTCGGCCGATGAAAGCAACCGGCGGGCCTGCTACACTGCGGCTAGAGGAATCGAGTGTCTATGGCCATCGTGGAAGATACAGCCCTGTTGATTACTGCATCGCGCGATCTGGCGATCGGCCTGGCCGCACTACTCCTGTCAATTCCCCCGCTGCGCCACGTCGAGCGCGTCCACGGCCCAACCGCTTTCCGGCAACGTCTGGCTACTGACCGGCAACCCGCCCTGGTTGTTCTCGACACGGACCAACTGGGCGAGGCCACGTCGGGCGTCATCGAAACCATGCGCGCCGTCTCCCCCGAAACGCGCTGCCTGATCCTCAGCAATAGCGTGGCCGAGTCGCGCGAATTGGCGTCCAGCGGCATCGAGCCGGTGGTCATCAAAGGTGCTGACCCTGTTGGTTTGGTCGCCACAATCACCAACCTGCTGGGCGATACGGCCAGCAGCTCCTAAGCCGGCAGCCCCGCTACCAACGCCGCCGCCGCCCGAATCTCGTCGTCGTTGATCGTGTGGCCCAGGCGCGGATAGATGCGCTTGTCCGCCGCTGCCCCCAACCGCGCCAGCACTTCGGCCGTCTCCTCCACCCGCGCCAGAGGAATATGGGCGTCGCGGTCGCTGCACCCCAGCAAGACCGGCGTGCCCGCCAACGTACCCTCATAGTCGCGCGGCGTCCCCGGCGGCCCGATCAGCCCCCCGCTGAATAGCAACACCGCGCCGTAGCGCTGCGCGTGCCGGGCGACGAACTCGGCCGCCAGGCACGCCCCCTGCGAAAAGCCCGCCCAGACGACCCGCGCCGGCGGGATGCCGGCGGCGGTCACGTCGGCCAATACCCCCTCCAGCCGCGCCAGGGCCGAGGACAGGTATGGTTCGTTCTGCGCGATGGGAGCCAGGAAGCTATAGGGATACCACGTCTGCCCGGCCGCCTGCGGGGCCAGATAGGCCATCTGCGGCTGGGGCAGGTAGTCGGCCAGTTCCAGGATGCTCTCCGCCGTGGCCCCGCGGCCGTGGACGAGAATCATCGCCGCGCCGGCTTCGGCCAATGGCCGGCCGGCGTGGCGCAGGGGCTGCCCCGCGTGTACGTCTGGCGGCGGCCCGCTCACGCCGGCTCCGTCTGTGCCAAACCCAGGCGACGGCACAGCGCCGCCAGCGCGTCCTGCTCCTCGGCCGGCAGCGCGCTGAAGGCATCCACGACGCCGGTCACGTGCGCCGGCATCAGTCCGGCGATCAGCGTCCGGCCGTCGTCGCTCAGGCTGACGTCGATGCAGCGGCGGTCATCCGGCCGGCGCGTCCGCTCCACCAGCCCACGTTTGGCCAGATTGTCGATCACGAGCGTCAGGTTGGCGCTGCTGCGCAGGATCTTCTCGGCCAGCTGCCCCACCGGCATCGGCCCGCGAAAGTAAAGCGCCTCCAGCACCCCGAACTGACTGACCGTCAGCCCGTGGGCGTGGAGGTGCTCATTGATGCGGGCATTGACGGCTTCGGTCGCCCGCGTTAGCTTGATATAGGTCTCCAGCGCTCGACGCTCGGCGGCGCTGCCCTGATAATGGGTTGGCATTGTGCTCTTTCCACGTCGAATAGTTTGATGTCGTAATAATAACCCGTCCCGGCGATGCTGTCAAGGCGGGTCTTGTTATCGATGGGGTGCTAAGCCGACCGCCGCGTCCGCTGGTAGCCCCGGAAGCCGGTGTTGGCCACGATGAAGCTGCCCAGACCCAGACCGGCGGCGATCATCAGGTAGCCGACCAGCACGCGCAGCGCCAGCGCCTCCGGCAGGGCCACCGGCGTGTGCAGCGCCATCCAGCCGATGGCCAGCGTGCCAAGCTTGGGCGTCGCGGCGTAGAGCGGGGCCATGACCAGGTTGTTGGTGATGGCCATGGCCGCGAAGAAGGGCGCGCGCGGCAGCCGCGAGAAGCGGCGCATGACGAAGGCGGCGATGGCCATATCGACCATGGGCACGGGGATGGTGCTGACCAGCGTGCCGGCGGTGAAGGCGCGGGCCATGTCGCCGGCCGGCGCTTCGGCCGCGACCATCTCGCGCCAGTGGTTGGCGACTTCCTGCCGCAGGCCACGCATCCGGTTGATGGTCTTGTTCTTCAGTTGATTGAGCGTCATCCCGTTCATCGTTTTCCCTCGCCAGCCGCCGGATTGGTTGTTCTTGCGGCCTTACAACAGGGAAACGACAGGGCGCGGCGGGTTGTTCCGCCGTTTGGGGCAGCGTGGGCTTGGCGACGGGTGGGCGTCAGCCGCGCGTAGGTTTCCCTACGCCCGGCCGGCGGCGGCGTAGATGGCCCGCAGGAAGCGGCTGGGGTGGATCGTCGCGCCCTCGCCGAGCAGGTCGGCCAGGGCCAGCGTGAAGGCCCCGTCGCCCGCGCCCAGGTCGGCCCAGACGGCCCCCGCCCCGCGCCGACGGACGCCCTCGCGCAAGAGGGCAACGTGATCGCCGTGGTTCATGTCGCCCCGGGCTGCCACTGCCGCGGCGGCAACAGGACGGCGAAAAGCAGCGCCGCCGCGCCGGCCAGGATCGCGCCGAAAAGAAACGGCGCTGACGGGCCGAAGCCCGCCCAACCGCCGACGCCCTGCCAGAGGATGCCGCCGATCAGGCTGGCCGGGAGGGCGAGCAGGCCGACGACGGCGTGGTAGAGGCCATAGGCCGCGCCGCGCCCCTCCGCCCCGGCCAAGTCGGCCACAAAGGCGCGGGCGTTGCCCTCCACCAGCCCGTGATAGGCCCCATAGGCGACGAAGAGCGCCACCACCTGCCAGGCTGCGCCGGCTAGGGCCAGGCCCAGGTAGATGGCGAAGTAGACACCCCAACCGGCCAGAATCAGCCGCGGCCGGCCGATGCGATCCGACAGTCGCCCGGCCGGCCCGGCCACGACGGTGTAGACGGCGTTGAAAGCCAGCAGCGTGGCCAGCACGCCCAGGACGGTCAGGCCGCGTTCCTGCGCCCGCAGGATGATGAAGGCGTCAGCCGAGTTGCCCAACGTGAACAGGGCGAAGATGAGCAGAAAGCGGCGGAAGGCCGGCGGCATGGCCCGGAAGGAGCCGAGGATGGGACGGCCGACGGCCGGGGCGGCCCGTCGCACCTCGCGCAGGCCCAGCGCCAGCACCAGCACGGCCAGCAGTGCGGGCACGGCGCTGAACAGGGCGATGCGCTGGAACGTCGCCCGGTCGAGCGCCAGAGCGTTGCCCTGCGTCAGCCAGACGGCCAGCAGCGCCAAGGCCAACCCAACCACCGCGCCGAGGCTATCGCCGGCGCGGTGGAAGCCAAAGGCCGCGCCACGGCCCTCGGCGGGCACACTGTCGGCCAGGAGGGCGTCGCGCGGGGCGGTGCGCACGCCTTTGCCCATGCGGTCGCCAAAGCGCGCCGCCAGCACGGCCGCCCAACTGCCGGCGAAGGCCAGCAGCGGCTTGGAGACGGCCGACAGGGTGTAGCCGATGACCGTCGGCGGCTTGCGGCTGACGACGCGATCCGACCACCAGCCCGACAGCAGCTTGATGAAGCTGCTCATCGATTCGACCACGCCCTCCACCAGGCCAATCGTGCCCGTCCGCGCCCCCAGTACGTTGGCCAGGAACAGCGGCACGAGGTTGTTGACCATCTCGCTGGACACATCGGTCAGGAAGCTGGCCGCGGTCATGACCCAGACGTTGCGGGGGAGTTTGGTTTTCATGGCGAGGTTACGGTGGGGAGCAGGGGCGCAGGGAGAAGAGGGTGCAGGGGAGAAAGAGAGAGCTTTGGTAGGGTCTTGTTTCTCCCCAACTCCCCTGCTCCCCCGCCTTTCAGCTACACCGTCCGCAAATACTGATGCACCTGGCTAACCACATTCGCGCCCTCGCCCACGGCAGCGGCGACGCGGCGGGTCGCGCCCTGGCGCACGTCGCCGGCGGCGAAGATGCCCGGCACGCTCGTCTCCAGTAGGAAGGGGTCGCGCTGCGGCTTCCAGCCCTTCGGCCGCTGCCCGTTGACCATCAGGTCCGGCCCGGTCAGGATGAAGCCGGCGCTATTGCGCTCGACCACCCCGGCGACGCACTCGCTATGCGGCACCGCGCCGATGAACAGGAACAGCGCCGGCGTGTCGATGCGGTACGCCTCGTCCGTGTCGTGGTTGCGGACGGTGATGCCCTCCAACCGCTCCTGGCCATGGACGGCCTGGACGGTGTGGCGCGTCAGAACTTCGATGTTCTCGGTGGCGGCGATCTGGTCGATCAGGTATTGCGACATGCTCTTGCTGAGCGACGACGCGCGTACGAGCATCGACACCTTGCTGGCGTAGCGCGAAAAGAACATCGTCCCCTGGCCGGCCGAGTTGGCCCCGCCGACGACGCAGAGGTGCTCGCCGCGATAGAAAGCCGCCTCGGTCAGGGCCGCGCCGTAGTAGATGCCCGCGCCGGTCAGTTCGGTTACGCCGGGCACGTCCAGCTTCTGCGTCGTCACGCCGCTGGCGATGACCAGCGCGCGGCAGCCCAGCTCCGTGCCGTCGTTGAGCATCACGTAGCGGTAGGGGTCTTCGACGCGCACGCCGGTCACCTCGCGGGCGGTCAGAATCTCCGCGCCCAATCGCCGCGCCTGGGCCACGGCCCGCGTGGCCAGGTCGGCCCCCGAAAGCCCACGGGGAAAGCCGAGGTAGTTCTCGATGCGCGAACTGGTGCCGGCCTGGCCGCCGGTGGCCTCGCGCTCGATCATGACCGTCTTCAGCCCCTCCGACGCGCCATAGACAGCCGCGCCCAGCCCGGCCGGCCCACCGCCAATGATGATCAGATCATAGAACGGGGCCAGCGCCTGGGTTTGCAGCCCGGCCCGGGCGGCCAGGTCAGACGTGTTGGGCTGAACGAGCATCGAGCCGTCGGGGAAGTAGACCACCGGCAACTGCACGGCGGCGTTGGGGAACAGGCCCTCCACCTGTGTACGCGCCTCGGCATCCTTGTCAATGTCGAGCCACTGGTAAGGGATGCGGTTGCGGGCCAGGAAGTCCTTGACCACGTGGGACGTGGGCGACCACAGCGTGCCGGCGACGCGAATGCCCTCGAACGGCAGTGGCGTCGTCGCCCACCAGTCGCCCAGCAGGTCGTCGAGCACGGGGTAGAGGTTCTGCTCCGGCGGATCCCACGGCTTCATCAGGTAGTAGTCGAGGCCAACCTTGTTGATGCTGGCGATGGCCGCCTCGGTGTCGGCGTAGGCCGTCAGCAGCACCTTGCGTGCATCGGGGAAGACCTTCTGCGCCTCGCTCAGGAACTCGACGCCGCTCATGTCCGGCATGCGCTGGTCGACAAGGAACAGGGCCACGGGGGTATTGCGCTGCTTCAGTTGTTGCAGCACTTCGAGCGCTTCCGGCCCGCTGCCGGAGCTGATGATGCGGTAATCGCTGCGAAAATGCGCCCGCAGGTCCCGGCCGACAGCGTTCAGGACCTGCGGTTCATCGTCGAGGGTAAGGATGACGGGCTTGACCATAGATGCACTCCAGGGTAGTGACGATAGACGCGACGCGGCAACTCCCGCCCGGCAACTGCTGCCGTGGGCGCATCTTCCACAGCGACAAGTATACCGCTATGGGAACTGGGCACAAGTCAAGCGCGTGGTGTTTACTCGTCCGGGTTGGCTTCTTCGCCCGTTTCCTCGCTGACCGGCGCGGCGCTGTTGATGTCCACCAGGCCCCGGCGCAGGGCATAGAGAGCCGCCTGCGTGCGGTTGGCTAGGTGCAGCTTGCGCAGGATACTGCCGATGTGGTTGCCGACGGTGCGCTCGCTGATCTCCAGTTCTTTGGCGATGTCCTGGTTGCTGAGGCCCTGGGCCACCAGGCGCAACACTTCGACCTCGCGCTCGGTCAGCGGGTCGTCGGTCAGCGGCCGGTTGCCCGCCGCCAGCGCCGGGTTGTCCAGTTCGCGCAACATCTTCAGGGCAATCGTCGGGTGCAGGTGCGACTCGCCATTGTAGACATCGTGGATGGCCTGCAAGAGCTGTTCCGGTGAGGCATCCTTCAACAGATAGCCGTTGGCCCCGGCGCGGACGGCGGCGAAGACGCGGTCGTTGTCGCCGAAGCTGGTCAGCACCAGCACGCGGGCAGTGGGATTGTCAGCCCGCAACTGGCCGATGGCATCCAGGCCGCTCTGGCCCGGCAAAACCAGGTCGAGCAGGATGACGTCGGGCGACAACTCGCGGGCACGCTCGATGACCTCGTAGCCGTCGGACGCCTCGCCAACGACGCGCATGTCGGCCTCGCCGGAGATCAGCGTGTTGAGACCGCGCCGGACAATCGCATGGTCGTCAGCGATCAGGACACCAATCGTGCCGCGCCGACGCCCGTTGGGGCCAGTACTATATTCATTCATTCAACCATCTCCTCAACATCAATCATACGATAGGGCACATCTTCGACCCAAACAGTCGTGCCCTGTCCGGGCACAGCGGTGATAGAAAGGCGCCCCCCGACCTGCTCGGCGCGTTCGCGCATGCTCGACAGGCCAAAACCCTGCGCCTCCTGGATCGCGCGCATATCGAAGCCGCGGCCATTGTCACGAACCTCAACGTTCAGCGTGTCGCGGCCCAGCTTCAGGTAGACATCGATGCTCGTCGCGCCGCTATACTTGAGGGCGTTGTTGAGCGCTTCCTGGATGATGCGAAACAGGCAATGCTCGACCCCCTTCGGCAGCCGGTAGAAGTTGACCATTGCCGCGCGGCCGTTCTGTGGGCCGGAAAAGATCTTGCCGGCCTCGTCCGTCACTTGCAGGTGGGTGCGCACGCCGGCGCGCTTCTCCACCGTCTCCAAGCGACGGTAGATCGCGCCGATGAGGCCTTCTTCTTCCAGTTCCGATGGCCGCAATTCATAGATGAGCAAGCGCACTTCGCGCAGCGCCTGGTGGGCCAACTCACCCAGTTCGGCGATCTGCTCCTTGCTGGGCTGCAACGTACCCGCCTCGATCTGCCGTCGCCACGCCCCGGCCAGCGTGGTGATGCTGTAGAGCGATTGGGTCACGGCGTCGTGCAGCTCGCGCGCCAGGCGGTTGCGCTCCTCCAGCAGGGCCTGTTCCTCGCGCGCCTTCTGGGCCTGCTCGTGGAGCTTGGCGTTGGCGATGGCGATGGCCGTCCAGCTGGCGGCAGCGATCAGCAGCGGCAGGTCATCGGGCGACAGGGCATTTTCGTCGGGGTGCGCCGCCTCCAGCACGCCTAGAATCTCGCTGCCGTGCAGCAAGGGCGCGGCCAACAGCGACCCAACGGCGAAGCCCCCCATCTGTTCAATGGCCGGGTTGACCTTTAGCCCCGGCACGTTACTCTCTTTGCCGCGTATCCAGACCACCTCGCCGGTGCGCAAGACGTAGCTGGCCACGCCGCTATCGCGGGGCACGCTCAACCCACGCACCTGTCCAAATTGGGACTCGCCGAGGGCCACCAGGAGCTTATCGCGATCCGGCAACTGGATGGCTGTCGTCTGCACCTTCAGCAGCGCCCCCACCTCGGCCAGGGCGCGGCGCAACACGTCGTCGAGCCGCAGGCTGGCGGTGACCGCCTGGCCAAGGGCATTCAGCGCCAGGATGTCCTGACGATGGAGAGTCTGTGACACGTCTAACCGGTTGTCCATGACAAACTTGCCCAGCAACCATAATGGTGAAGGATTGGCGATGAATGAGGTTGCTTGCTCCTGTGCGCGGGCGGGATTCGCTCGCGACACATAGTATAAGCAATGGACAGGGGAAAGGCAACAGGCGCTAAGTGAGACGATTCACAGCACTCATGAGCAATTCACACGTCTCACGGCTACTTTGGCTTAGCGATGGGGGCCGCTCAAGGATTCCAGCCCGTGTTTCTCAAGAAGATCGGCTTGCGCCAGCAGTTCGGCTGTGGCTCCATCGGCGACAACCCGGCCGTCGTCCATGACGATCATGCGCGGAAATAGCTCGTCCACCAGCCACATATCGTGGGTGGAAACGAGCATCGTCACCGGCAGGTCGCGCAGCAGGCCGATGAGCTGGCGGCGGCCGCGGGGGTCGAGGCCGGCCGTCGGCTCGTCGAGCACCAACACCTCCGGCATCATCGACAGGACGGTGGCGATGGCGACGCGCTTCTTCTGGCCCAGGCTAAGCTGGTGCGACAGCCGGCCCTCGAAGCCGGCCATGCCCACCTGGGCCAGGGCCTGCTCGGCCCGCCGGCGCACCTCGCCCTCCGGCAAGCCCTGATAGAGCGGCCCAAAGGCGACATCCTCGAAGACCGTCGGCGAGAAGAGTTGGTCGTCGGGGTTCTGGAAGACGAGGCCGACCTTGCCGCGAATGAGCGGTAGATTCTCGCGCGTGGGCGCCAGGCCACAGACGCGCACGGGCGCGGTCGTGTCGCCAAGGATGCCGTTCAGGTGCAGCATCAGGGTGCTCTTGCCCGCGCCGTTCGGCCCGACCAGGGCGACCTTCTCGCCCGGCTCAATACGCAACGACACGCCGCGCAACGCCGGCTGGCCGCCGGGGTAGGTGTAGGCCAGGTCGGTCACTTCAACGACGGCCGCGCCGTTGCGGGCGCGGTGGGGCTGGGCAGGCGAATGGACAATCGGCATTTTCGTTTTCCTGTAATCTTCCTGGCCCGCAACCAGCCTCTAGCCGATGAACCCCAGCCCATGCAGGGCCAAAATGAGCGCCAGCCCACCGGCCAGCGCGGCCCAGTCGGCCGGGCGCATGGCGTGGGGGGCCAGCGTCAGCAGTTCGCCGTGATAGCCGCGGGCCAGCATGGCCTGGTAGACGCGGTCGCTGCGGTCGAGGCTGCGCACGAAGAGCTGCCCGGCCATGTGCCCGGCCACGGCCGCCCGCCAGCCGACCGACCCGCCGCCGCGCACGCCGGGCAGCCGCGCGCTGCGGGCCGCCCGCGCCCGCAGCAACCGCCCCACCTCTTCCACCAGCACGAAGAGGTAGCGGTACATGAAGGCGATGATGCCCACCAGGACGGCCGGCACGCGCAGATGGCGCAGGGCATGGAGGATGTCGGGCACGCGCGTCGTCGCCGTCAGCAAGATGGCCGCGCCCAGCGATAGGAACGTGCGCGCGGCGATGGCGCTGAAGCGCAGCAGCCCGGCATCGGTGATGTGCAACCCCCACGGCCCTTCCCACAGCGCTCGGCCGGGCACGGTGAACAGCACGGTGATGGCCGCCAGCAGGAACGGCCCGCCCAGCAGCGACCGCCGGGCGATCATCATCGGCGA
>JAIBAS010000453.1 GCA_019695075.1 Promineifilum sp.
TCGGCCGTCGCCGAGCCGCCGCCGGACGCGCCGCCCGCCGGCGACCTCGACTACACCCTGGTTTGCTACCGCCACCCGCAGCGGATGACCTCCCTGCGCTGCTACAACTGCAACCGGCCCATCTGCATCCAGTGCGCCAACAAGACGCCCGTCGGCTACATCTGCCCGGAGTGTCAGCGCCAGGCCGAAGACGCCTTCTACAACGCCAAACCGAGCGATTACCTGATAGCCGCTGTCGTGTCGCTGCCCATCAGCCTGGTCGTCGGCCTGCTGCTGGTGACGTTGGGCCGCAACATGCTGTTCTACCTCCTGATTTTCTTCATCAGCGGCGCGGTCGGCAGCTTCATCGGCCGGATCACCAAGCGAGCTATCGGCGGGCGGCGCGGGCGCTACCTGCCCGGCCTGGTCGTGGCCATGATGTTCATCGGCGTGCTCATCCCGGTGCTGCCCCTGCTGCTGGCCATCCTGGGCGGCAGCGCCGGCGCGCTGCTGGCCCTCATCGGCCCGGGCATCTATCTCTTCGTCGGGGCCAGTGCCGCCTACTGGCAAATGCGGTAAAATCACAACATATGCTATCGGAACTTGTCATCCGTAACTTCGCCATCATCGATCAGTTGCGGTTGGAATTCGATCCCGGTTTCAACGTCCTGACCGGCGAGACGGGCGCGGGCAAGTCGATCATCCTCGACGCGGTGACGCTGGTGCTGGGCGAGCGCGCCGACACGACCGCCGTCCGCGCCGGCAGCGACACCGCCTACGTTGAGGCCGCCTTCCGCGTCGCCCCGGCATTGCAAGGGCTTCTGCGTCCCCTGCTGGAGGCCGAAGGGCTGGACGAAGACGGTGACGAGTTCATTGTGCTGGCCCGCGAATTGCGCAGCAACGGCCGCACCATCTGCCGCGTCAACGGCCGGACGGTCAGCCTCGGTGTGCTGCGTCAGGTGGCCGAACCGCTCATCGACATCCACGGCCAGGGCGAGCACCTGTCGCTGTTGCGTCCGCGCGCCCACCTGCCGCTGCTCGACGCCTTCGGCGGGCTGGCCGCCGAGCGGGAGGCGCTGGCCGCCGAGGTGCGCCGGCTCCACGCCGTCCAGCGCGAATTGGACGAACTGCGCCGCAGCCAGCGCGACCTGGCCCAGCGTATGGAGATGCTGCAATTCAAGGCTGAGGAGATTCGCACGGCGGCCCTGCAACCGGACGAGGAGGAGAGCCTGCGCGTCGAGCGCCTGCGGTTGGCCAACGCCGAGCAACTCGGCCGCCACGCCGCCGAGGCGGTGGCCTTGCTGACGACCATCGACGATGACCGCCCGGCCGTGCTGGACTTGCTCGGCCGGGTTGAGCACGCCCTGACGCAACTGGCCAAGCTGGACGACACCCGCGCCGCGGCGCTGGAGACCCTGCAAGGGCTGAGCTTCCAGATCAATGACCTGGCCGGCGACGTGCAGGACTACCTCGACGCGCTGGAATTCGACCCCCGCCGGCTGAACGCCGCCGAGGCGCGCCTGGAGTTGATCAACTCGCTCAAGCGCAAGTATGGCGAGGCCGACATCGCCGGGTTGCTGGCCGCGCTGGAGCGCGCCGAAACCGACCTGAAGGCGCTGGAGAACAGCGAAGTGCGCACGGGCGAACTGGAGGCCGAGCGCGACCGCTACTTACACGTCATTGGTGGGCTGGCCGGGGCGCTGTCGGTCAGGCGGCGGGCCGCGGCCGAGCGCCTGTCGGCGGCCGTCGAGCGCCATCTGGGCGACCTGAAGATGGAGGGCGCGCGCTTCGCCGTCGATTTCCAGCACCAGCCGGCGGCCGAGGGCTGTTACGTGGAGTTGAATGGCGTCGCGACGCGGCTGGCCTTTGAACAGACGGGCATCGACCGCGTGGAGTTCCTCATCTCCGCCAACCCCGGCGAGCCGCCCAAGCCGATGGCCAAGGTCGCCAGCGGCGGCGAGACGGCCCGGCTGATGCTGGCCCTGAAGACAGCGCTGGCCCAGGTGGACGAGACGCCGACGCTCATCTTCGACGAGATCGACCAGGGTATCGGCGGGCGCGTGGGCGACATCGTCGGCCGCAAGCTGTGGGGGTTGGCCAGCGAGGCTGACCACCAGGTCATCGTCGTCACCCACCTGCCGCAGTTGGCCGGCTATGGCGATGCCCACTTCCACGTCAGCAAGGCCGTCAGCGACGGGCGCACGACCACCCACGTCGCCACCCTGGACCGGCCCGGCCGCGAGCGCGAACTGGCTGCCATGCTGGGCACGCAGGGCGAGACGGCCCTCAGCGGCGCGCAATCCATCCTACGCCACGTCGAGCAGAACAAGGTGGGTTTGCCTATCGAGGAGTACTAGACCGGCGGGCGGGGCGTTGGCCGAACATCGGCTGAGCATCGGCCGGGCGTTGGGCAAAACGCCGGCGCCGGACGCATACTAGACGGTAGACCTCCTTGAACAGCTCTCTGGGGCTGTGGTAGAATCTTCGGCCGATATGTCGACGCAGCGCATCCGCACCCTCTACACCGTCTCCCTCGTCCTGCTCGACTCTTTGTTGATCGGCCTGGCGTTCGTGTTGGCCTACCAGTTGCGCGTCAACATCGCCTGGCCGGAGCCGCTGCTGAACCAGGTGCCGCTGGCCAGCTATGCCGGGCTGTTTGTCATCCAACTGTTCGTCACCATCACCATCCTGTTCCTGAACCGGCAGTACTACATCCCCCGCTCGCTGTCGCGCATCGACCAGGCCTATTACGTCTTCGTCAGCGTTTCCGTGGGCATGCTGATCGCTCTGGCCGTGGCGACGATCATCTTCCGCAACAACCAGGCCATCCTCGACTACCCGCGGGCGATGATGGTCTATGACTGGCTGCTGACCATCGTCCTGCTGATCCTCGGCCGCCTCGTCCACAGTTGGGCGCGCAAACGGCTACAGGATCGCGGCATCGGCAAGGATCGCGTGCTCATCGTGGGCACGGGCGACACGGCGCGGATGATCATCCAGCGCATCGCCTGGTCGCCGGCGCTGGGGTATGACCTCGTCGGCATCGTCAACGGCGAGTCGGCGGGCAACGAAATCCTGGGCTTTCGCGTGCTCGGCCAGCCGGAAGACCTGCCCGACCTGATCAACGAGTACCACGTCGATGAGGTCATCATCGCCATGCCGGAGAAGGGTCACCGCGAGATGCTGCACGTCATCTCCTACTGCGAGCGCGGCCGGGTGACGATCAAGATCTTCCCCGACCTGTTCCAGTACGTCACCACCCACGCCGGCATCGACGACCTGGGCGGGCTGCCGCTGCTGTCCGTGCGCGACTACGCCCTGCGCGGCTACCTGCTGACACTCAAGCGGCTGATCGACTTCATCGGCGCGACGCTGGGGCTGATCGCCTTCTCGCCGCTGATGCTGCTGACGGCGCTGGCCATTAAGCTCGAATCGCCGGGGCCGGTCTTCTTTATCCAGCCGCGCATGGGCCTTGACGGCCGCGAGTTCATGATGATCAAGTTCCGCTCGATGCGCACCGACGCCGAGAAGGACGGCCCCGGCTGGACGGTCAAGAACGACCCGCGCCAGACGCGCCTGGGCACGTGGCTGCGCCGGCTGGAAGTAGACGAGCTGCCCAACCTCATCAACGTCTGGCTGGGCGAGATGAGCCTGGTGGGGCCGCGGCCGGAGCAGGCCTACTACGTCGAGCAGTTCCGCCGCTACGTGCCGCGCTACATGGATCGCCACCGCGAGAAGGGCGGTATGACCGGCTGGGCGCAGGTCAATGGCCTGCGCGGCGACAGCTCCATCAGCGAGCGGACGAAGTACGACCTGTGGTACTCCGAGAACTGGTCGATCCTCCTGGACACCAAAATCCTGCTGCGCACCGTCTGGCAAGTCATCGTCCCCAACCACGATGAGCCGCGCTATTGAGAGAGGGTGGAAAAGTAGGTCAGTCGATCAGTCCATCAGTAGGTCAGTGGTCAGTGCCCAGTGATCAGTGGTCGATGGCCAGTCAGCTCTGGCCCCTGGCCCCTAATCCCTATCCCCTATCCCCTAATCCCTATCCCCTACTCTAACACCCTTCTTATTGACGCTGATCCGCCGCCATGTTATGATCAACTTGCCCGGTTTAGCACTTGGCATATGCGAGTGCTAACCGATGGCGAAGACAGGTGGAGACCACGACCGGGTGCTATCAGGCCGTATGCTGGATCACCCGGTTTCGACTGTATCAAGGACATGGCGGAGTTTCATCCACTGAGCGACCGTCAGGAGCGCATCCTGGCCATGGTGGTCCACAGCTACATCGAGTCCGGCAAGCCCGTCGGCTCGAAGACGCTGGTGGAGGGCTTTGGCCTGGATGTGAGTTCGGCCACGGTGCGCAACGACCTGGCTCTGCTGGGCGATCTGGGCTATGTGGCCCAGCTGCACACTTCGGCCGGCCGCATCCCCACGGAGACCGGCTACCGCTACTTCGTGCAGAAGCTGCTGGGCGAGTTCCACCTGCCGCTGCACGAGCGCGAGATGATTCGCCACCAATTCCACCAGGCCCGGCTGGAACTGGAGCAGTGGATGCGCCTGTCGGCGGCCATTCTGGCCCGCACAGCGCGCAGCGCCAGCTTCGTCACCGCGCCGGTGTCCCGCGCCAATCGCTTTAAGCACGTCCAACTCATCGCCACTCAGGGCCGGCTGGTGCTGATGATCGTCGTCCTCTATGGCGGCGAGGTGAAGCAGCAGATGCTGACGCTGGCCGAGCCGCTGCCGCAGGCGCGCCTGAGCGCCGCCGCCGACCGGCTCAACGCCCAGTTCGTCGATCTGGATGCCGACGACATTCTCGCCCGCAAGGCCGGCGCCCATCTGGGCACGCTGGAAGAGGAAGTCACCCGGCTGGTCGTCGATACCTTGCAACGCGCCGATTACGGGGCCATTAGCGACATCTACCGCGACGGCCTGGTCAACATCCTCGACGACGAGGGCACGCGCCAGGCCATTCGCGTGCTGGAGGAGCGCACGCTGCTGGCCTCGGTCCTGTCGGAGACGCAGGCCCAAGGCGGCGAAGGCGTGCAGGTGGTCATCGGCGGCGACGGCCGCTGGGAGGAGCTACGCGATTGCACCATGATCCTCTCCCGCTACGGCGTCAGCGACAGCCTATACGGCACGGTCGCCGTGGTCGGCCCGACGCGCATGCCCTACGACCGCAATGTGGCCGCCGTCCGCTATGTGGCCGATCTGATGAGCAGCTTTGTGAATGAATACTACGTCCAGGCCCCGCTGGGTGCCTACCCCGGCAGGCCGGACATGATCGAGGTAAGTAGTCGTGACAGTGACGAATGACGAAACAGTGAGAGACGACGAGGCGCTGGAGACGGCCGGGATGGCCGCCGAAGCGGCCGAGCCTTCGCTGGAAGAACAGCTCGACGCGGCGCGGGCCGAGGCGGCGCGCAACCTGGACGGTTGGCAGCGCGCCCAGGCCGAATTCGCCAACGCGCGCAAGCGCTTCGAGAAGCAGCGCGTCGAGGCCTACACCAATGCCAGCGCCGACGTGGCCGCCAAGCTGCTGCCGCTCATCGACGATTTCGAGCGCGCCCTGGCCAACGCCCCCGCGGCCGTCGCCGGCGACCCCTGGCTGGCGGGCGTGGCCCTCATGTATCGCAAGATGCTGGGCCTTTTGGAGGAGATGGACGTTCGGCCCATTCCCGCCGAGGGCGCGCTGTTCGATCCCAACCTGCACGAAGCCCTGGCCCAGGAGCCGTCGGCGCAATATGACAGCGGCGTTGTCGTCCGCGAGATGCGCCGCGGCTATCGCCAGGGCGAGCGCGTCATCCGGCCGTCGCTGGTGGTGGTGGCCGAGTAGACCAGCCGGCCATTTGATTTGAGCATTCATCTGAGGACAGAAAAGAGACATGGCAAAGATAATCGGTATCGATTTGGGCACAACGAACTCCGTTGTTGCCGTGATGGAAGGCGGCGAGCCGGTCGTCATTCCCAGCGCGGAAGGCAGCCGGCTGTTCCCGTCGGTGGTCGCCGTCAACCCCAAGACCGGCGAGCGTCTGGTGGGGCAGGTGGCCAAGCGCCAGGCGGTCATCAACCCGCAGAACACGATCTTCTCGGTCAAGCGCTTTATGGGCCGTAAATACAGCGACCCCGAAGTGCAGCGGGCCAAGGGCTACGTGCCCTATGAGGTTCACGAGGCGACCAACGGCGATGTGCGCGTGGTTATGAACGCCCGCGAGTACTCCCCGCCGGAGGTCTCGGCCATGATCCTGCAGAAGATCAAGACCGACGCCGAAGCCTACCTCGGCCAATCAGTCACGCAGGCGGTCATCACCGTGCCGGCCTACTTCAACGACAGCCAGCGCCAGGCGACCAAGGATGCCGGCAAGATCGCCGGCCTGGACGTGCTGCGCATCGTCAACGAGCCGACGGCCTCTTCGCTGGCCTATGGGCTGGGCAGCAAGGCCGAAGAGCTGATCGCTGTCTATGACCTGGGCGGCGGCACGTTCGACATCTCCATCCTGGAGGTCGGCGACGGCGTCTTTGAGGTCAAGTCGACCAACGGCGATACCTTCCTGGGCGGCGACGACTTCGACCAGCGCGTCATCGACTGGGCCGCCGATCAGTTCAAGATGCAGGAAGGCATCGACCTGCGCAACGACAAGCAGGCCCTGCAGCGGCTGCGCGAGGCGGCCGAGAAGGCCAAGATCGAGCTGTCCACGACGATGCAGAGCGAGCTGAACCTACCGTTCATCACTGCCGACGCCACCGGCCCCAAACACCTGAACCTGACCCTGACGCGGGCCAAGCTGGAGCAGCTGACCGAAGACCTGGTGCAGCGCTCTATCGAGCCGTGCCGCAAGGCGTTGAAGGACGCCGGCACGACCGTGGGCGAAATCAACGAGGTCATTCTCGTCGGCGGCATGACGCGCATGCCCGCCATTCAGGAAGCGGTGCGCAAGTTCTTCAACCGCGACCCGCACAAGGGCGTCAACCCCGATGAGGTCGTGGCCCTGGGCGCGGCCATTCAGGCGGGCGTGCTGGGCGGCGACGTGAAGGACGTCGTCTTGCTCGACGTGACCCCGCTGACGCTGGGCATCGAGACGTTGGGTGGCGTGGCCACGGCGCTCATCGAGCGCAACACGACCATCCCCACCAAGAAGCAACAGGTCTTCTCGACGGCCGCCGACGGCCAGACGCAGGTGGAGATTCACGTGGTGCAGGGCGAGCGGCCGATGGCCAACGACAACAAGAGCCTGGGCCGTTTCATCCTTGATGGTCTGCCCCCCGCGCCGCGCGGCGTGCCGCAGATCGAGGTCACTTTCGACATCGACGCCAACGGCATCCTCCACGTCAGCGCCCGCGACAAGGCCACCAACCGCCAGCAGTCCATGCAGATCATCCCCTCCAGCGGCCTGGCCAAGGACGAGATCGACCGCATGGTGCGCGACGCGGAGAGCCACGCCGCCGACGACACTAAGCGCAAGCAGGAAGTCGAGGCGCGCAACATCGCCGACTCGGCCGTCTATGGGGCCGAGAAGTTCCTGCACGACAACGGCGACAAGATCCCGGAGACCAACCGCGCCGCCGTCCAGACGGAGATCGATGCCGTCAAGTCGGCGATGGGCAGCGGCGACCCGGCCGGCATGACCGCCGCCGCCGAGCGGCTGCAACATGCCTTGCAGTCGGCCGGCGCGGCGATGTACCAGAATCAGGGCGGTCAGCCCGGCGCTGAGTCCGCTTCCGGCCCGACCGACGGCCGCTCCGACGAGGACGTGGTCGAAGGCGAGTTTAGCGAGAATTAGGACTTGAGAATTAGGAATTAGGAATTACGAATTAGGAATTCAGAAATGAGTTCCTGATTCGTCATTCCTCATTCGTAATCCCTAATTGACTATGAAGCGCGACTACTACGAAGTCCTGGAAGTCTCCCGGACGGTAACCAAAGACGATCTCAAGAAGCAGTACCGCCGGCTGGCGCGTCAGTACCACCCGGACGTGAACCCTGACCCGGCGGCGGTCGAGCGCTTCAAGGAGATCAGCGAGGCCTACGAGGTACTGTCCGACGACGACAAGCGCGCCGCCTATGACCGCTTCGGCCACGCCGGCGTCGGCAACGGTGGCCAGGGCGGCTTCGAGCAGGGCTTCGGCGGGTTCGCCGACATCTTCGAGGAGTTCTTCGGCACCTTCAGCGGGGCCGGCGCGGGGCGGGGACGCCGCCGTCGCGGGCCGCGCAAGGGAGCCGACCTGCGCTATGACCTGACGATCGCCTTTGAGGAGGCCATCTTCGGCGTCGAGCGGGAGATCGAGTATCGCCGCCCGGAGACGTGTACCGTCTGTGGCGGCAATGGCGCGGAGCCGGGCACGAAGCCCATCGCCTGCACCACCTGCGGCGGCTCGGGCGAGGTACGTCGCGTGCAGCAGTCGATCCTGGGCCAGTTCGTCAACGTGGCCACGTGCAGCACCTGCGGCGGCACGGGCGAGCTGATCCCCAACGTCTGCCACGAGTGCAACGGCCGCAAGCTTGTCGAGCGCACCGTCACCAAAAAGGTCAAGATTCCGCCGGGGGTGGACAGCGAGACGCAGATCCGCCTGACCGGCGAGGGCGGCGCGGGCCTCGACGGCGGGCCGGCGGGTAACCTGTTCGTCGTTCTGAACGTCGCCCCGCACGAGTACTTCCAGCGCCGCGGCGACGACATCACCCTCGTCTTGCAAGTTAACGTCGCCCAGGCGGCCCTGGGCGACGAGATCGCCGTGCCGACCGTGGACGGCGAGACGACGCTGCAAGTCCCGGCGGGCACGCAGCCGGGCAAGGAGTTCCGGCTGCGCGGGCTGGGCGTGCCCAAGCTCGACCGCAGCGGGCGCGGGGCCAACGTCGGCCGCGGCGACCAGCTCGTGCTGCTGCAAGTGGCCGTGCCCAAGCACCTGACGCCGGAGCAGCGCGAGTTATTCCAGCAACTTTCGCGCACGCTGGGCAAAGAGGTTGTGCCGCAGAAAGACAAGGGCCTCTTTGGTCAGTTGAAGGACGCGCTGGGCGACCTGTTCGGATAGAAGCCTATGTACTGGTTGGAGATCAGCGTTCAGACCGATGGTGAAGGGGCCGAGGCCGTGGCGGAAGTGCTGCGGCCTTTTGCCTATCAGGAAAGCGTCGTCCTGGAGCAGCGCGGCGACGAGACCAATCTCGACCCCGACGCGCTGGAGCCGGGCGTAATGGTCAAGATCTACGTGCCCGAGGACGACGATTCGCCGGCTCTGCGCCGGCGCGTGGCCGAAGTGCTCTATCACCTCGGTCGCCTTTACCCGCTGCCGGAGCCGACCTTCCGCGAGCTACAGGACGCCGATTGGGCCAACGCCTGGAAGGAGCACTACCGCCCGTTCCGGCTCGGCCGGCGGCTGCGCATTCGCCCGACCTGGCTGGCCCACGAGCCGGACGACGACGCTCGCCCCGACGACGTGACGCTGGTGCTCGACCCGGGCATGGCCTTCGGCACGGGGCTGCACCCGACGACGCAGAGTTGCCTGCGGGCGCTGGAAGACCTGGTAGCGCCGGGCATGACCGTGCTCGACGCGGGCACGGGGTCGGGCATCCTGGCCATCGCCGCGGTGCGACTGGGCGCGGCCGGCGTGGCCGCTTTCGACACCGACGCCCTGGCCGTCCGGGCGACGCTGGACAACGCCGCGCAGAATGGCGTGGCCGAGCGGCTGCGCGTCTGGCGCGGCGAACTGGACAGCGTCCGCGCTGAGGCCGGGCCGGGGCCATGGGACATCGTCGTGGCCAACATCCTGGCCCCGGTCATCATCGGCTTGTTGGGCGAGCAGGGGCTATTGGACACCGTGGCCCCGGATGGGCAGCTGATTCTGAGCGGGATAATCGACGAACAGGGGCCAGACGTGGAGGCGGCGCTGGCCGCCGCCGGGGGGCAGGTGCGCCGGATCATCACCGCGGGCGATTGGGTCACGTACGTGGCCGGCCATCGGCAAGGATAGCCGGCCCGGCGGTCATCTCGCCCGCGGGAGGACGCGGTGGGGTGGGGGCGGGCTAGGCTTCGGCCGTCGGCACGTTGCGACGGTAGCGATAGGTAATGCGCCCGCGCTCCAGGTCATAGGGGGTCATCTCGATCTGCACGCGGTCGCCCAGGAGGATGCGAATGTAGTGCTTGCGCATCCGCCCGGAGAGATAGGACAACACCTTGTGGCCGTTGTCCAATTCGACCATGAACTGCGTATTGGGCAGAAGTTCGACAACCGTGCCTTCGACCTGTAGCTTGTCTTCCTTATTAGCCATAAACTCCTTGAAAAAAGACCAAAAGATAAACTAAACCGTCTCGGTTTCCGCCTCGTCGGCGGCCTGCGGTGGGGTGGCCTCGTCGTCGGCTTGCGCCACGGTGTCGGCCGCCGGCTCTTCCGCCGTGTCCATCTCCGCCGCCTCTTCAGCGGCGTCATCAATGCGTTCCATCAGGCGATCGACGGCCTCGTCGGCGGCCTCAAGGGTTTCCTCGGCCGTCGGGGCGTCTTCGACCATTTCGGCCACGGCCGGCACTTCAGGCGCGGCCTCTTCAGCGGCCGTTTCTTCAGCCGCCATCTCTTCGACCACGGCCTCGGCTTCCTCAGCCTCAACCACGACCTCGGTCCCTTCGACCGGCGCCGGCGCTTCTTCGACGGCCGCCGGGGTCATGGCCACTTCGGCGGTGGCCGCCTCTGTGGTGGCCAGGTCTTCTGCCGGGGCCTCAACTTCGGCCGGCTCCGCTTCTGGCGCGACCGCCTCCACCGCCGCCGGGGTCATGGCCGGCGCTTCGGTCTCAGTCTTGGCCGCGGCCGGCGGCTCCTCCACGTGGGCAGGCACGCGGGCGGCGGCGGCGGCTTCTTCTTCCTCGCGCCGCAGCGCCTCGGCCAGTTCCTTCTGGGCCATCCACTCGATCTGCTCGGTCGGCGTCACGGCCTTCAGGCTCAGGCCAATGCGCTGCCGCTTCTGGTCGATACTGACGATGCGCAGCAGGTGTACCTCACCTTCCTTGACCACCGAGCGCGGGTCTTCCACCGGGTTGCGCGACAGTTGCGAGACGTGCAGCAGACCCTCGACGCCCGGCTCGATCTCGGCAAACGCGCCGTAGTCGAGGATGCGGGTGACCTTGCCCTCAATGAGCTGGTTCTGTGCGTAGCGCTGGGCCACGGTGTCCCACGGGTTGGGCAGCAGCTTCTTGCGGCTCAGGCTGATGCGGCCCGATTCCTGATCGACGCCCAACACGTAGACCTCGACTTCGTCGCCTAGCTTGACGACTTCGCGCGGGTGGTCGATGCGGTGCCAGGACAGCTCGGAGATGTGTACCAGACCGTCGGCCCCGCCCAGATCGACGAAAGCGCCGAAGTCGCGCATGCCGCTGACCCGACCGCTGCGGATGTCGCCCGGCTTGAGCGTCTCCATCAGTTCGCCGCGCTTCTTCTCCTCCCACTCCTTCTGCGCCTCGCGCTGCGACATGACCAGGCGGTGGCGCTGACGATCGACCTCGATGATCTTGACGCCGATCATCTCGCCGCGCAGGCGGGCCAGGCGCTGCTGGCGGCGGCGCTCGCCCATGCCGGGCGTCACGTCGCTGAGGTGGGAGATGGGCACGAAGCCGCGAATCCGGCCGTAGGGGACGATGACGCCGCCCTTGTTATAACCGATGACTTCGCCTTCGAAGATCTGGCCGCTGGCCAAAAGGGCCTCGGCCTCGATCCAATCCTGGTTCAGCCGCGCCAGGCGAATGGAGACGACGAGCGCCTCGGGGTCTTCCGTCTGGACGACGTAGACTGGCACTTCATCGTTGACCTTCAGCGCTTCGCGTTCTTCTGGTTCCAGCTGGGCCAGATCCGACTGCGGCACAATGCCGTCCCGCTTCAGGCCCAGATCAATGATCAGGCCCTGGGGGGTAGTGGCGACGATCACGCCCGTGCGGATGTCGCCGACTTGCGGCATGTCGTAGGAATGCTGGTCCAGCAGGTCTTCAAGGGAATTCATCGATTCGTCAGACATAGATCTAGTCCTAAACCGGCTAACGATTCAGCGGGTTGCAGGTTCCAATTCGACAATAAAAAACGGCCTATCCTGGCGACTGGTCGCTACAGGTGGCCGAGTCAACAGACGCTATCCTCGACGGATAATACCGGGCGGCGCGCTATGCCAAAGGCACGCAGCTTAGTTGAGTTCCAACAGGGAAACCTCCAGATTTGCGCATGCGTCTCATCTTACGGTTTCTTCGATTGTCTCTTGCCGTCCAACCCTAACCCACTCAGCCAAACTCCAATTATACCAAGCGGCAAGGCACTGTCAATGCGTCCGTGGTGCAGTGGTGCAGCCAGCACTCAGGGATACTGCAAAGCCAACGGGAACTCACGCCAAGGCGCCTTTTGCTTGCTTTGCGGCTTGGCGTGAGCGCTTCTTCCGGCTTGGCAATGACCCTACGCCGACACTCAGGTCATCGAAGGGGCCACAAACCGGTTGCGGATCGCCCCGATACCGTCGATCTCACACTCAACCACGTCGCCCGGCCGCAGGAAGACCGGCGGCTTGCGGGCGAAGCCGACGCCGCTGGGCGTGCCCGTGGCGATGATGTCGCCCGGCAGCAGCGTCATCGTGCGCGACAGAATCTCGATGATAGTTAGGATGTCGAAGGTCATCGTTTCGGCGGCGCTGTCCTGGCGCAGTTCGCCGTTGACGCGGCAAGTGATGCACAGCGCGTGGGGGTCGGCCACGGCGTCGGCGGTGACGATCCACGGCCCGATGGGGCAGCAGCCGTCGAGGCTCTTGCCGATGTGGAACTGCTTGTGCAGGGTTTGCAGGTCGCGGGCGGTGACGTCGTTGAGGACGGTGTAGCCGAAGACCGCGCTCAGGGCCTCGGCGCGGCCGGCGTGGCGGGTGGGCCGGCCAATGATGAAGGCCAGTTCGGCCTCGTAGTCCATCTGCGCCGACACGTCGTCGTCGATGGCGATGTCGTCGTAGGGGCCGCTGATGGTCGTCGTCGCCTTGGTGAAGATGACCGGGTACTCGCTCGTGACGACCTGCTCGCCGCGGGCCTCGTAGGACTCGCGGGCGTGCTCAACGTAGTTCTTGCCCAGGCAGATGACGTTGCGGCGCGGCGTGGGGATGGGGGCCAGCAGGCGCGCTTCGGCCAGGGGCAGAGCGTCGGCGGCTGTCTCGGCCAGCGCGCGGGCGTGGGCCAGCGCCGCCGCGCCGCCGTCGATGAGGCTCAGCAGGTCGGGGGCGACGGGGGACAGATCGACAATGGCGTCGTGGCGTAGGAGGCCGGGGGTGGGGCGGCCGTCGTGATCGTAGGTGAGTAGGTTCAAGGGTGTTCCTCTGTGAAAATGGGGTAACTATTCGCTTGAGTACTGATCAGCTTCCTGACTTTCAAGAAGCCTCAGTTGAGTGGCTTCCACGTTACCATTGGGGCGTTTCTCAGACATGCCGGTTGTTCGTGCGGCGGCAGTCACCTCACCCCAACTAACAAAGTACTCGTCATAGTACTCGATAGGAAACTCTGTATTGCCTATTAGCTCATCACGGGTCGGAATATGGCCAAGCAGCGAAGCAACTCTCTTCACTTCCAACTGAAGGGTCTTTTTGGAAATCTTATAGATCTGCTTTTTGAGCCGTGGAACGGGGCTATTCTTACTGCTCAGCGTGCGCTCCATTTTCCGAAAGGGATCGATGCCATTACTGACTTCCTGATGTCTTTCAGCCGCCATACCACAGTATTTTTCTGAAGCATCTATGCCGATGTAGTTACGTCCCAGTTGATGGGCCGTCAGAGTTGTTGTTCCCGCGCCGTTAAAGCAGTCAATGACAGTCTCGCCTGGCCTACTGAATAGCGTAATGAGTCTGTACATCAGATGTGGCGGCAATTGCGTCGGGTGGTCAACTCGTCTCGTGTTGTGCTTTAGCCTGTGGATGTCACTCCATAAGTCCGTCAGCCGCATACGATCATCGACACGGGATCGGATTCTGCTCTCCACACAATCGGCGCGCAGGCAGTAGTCATCTGCGAGTAGCCGCAAGGTGTCGAAAGTCCTTGGCGCGTTTGGCGGGCGAAAAGCTTCTGCGTTGTCTACAAAACCCGGTAGGGGACGAGACTCCCCTTTGCTGAAGCAAAGGATCGCATAGTGCGCCGGCATGATTCGCCTAACAGGATAAGCCAGAGCATCCCAAACAATCCAGTTCTGGAACGTCAAGAACGTCTGCATGTGCAGGAAGTGCCGCACCGCCCACAAGGGAATATTGAGAAGCGCTAAGGTTCTGCCTGGCTTGAGCACTCGGCCTAACTCAGTGATCCATCGATCGCACCAATCAAAGTAATCCTTGATCTGCAAATCATCGCCATAGCCAGAGTAACCTTTGCCGAGATTATAAGGTGGGTCAGTAAATGCAAAATCGATGGACCCTGTTGGAATCTTCTCCAAAGCCTCCAGGCAATCAGCATTGATAATTGTGTTTGCCAAAGAATCGGGCAGAGGTGTTTCATCGAAGTCGATGAACGTCAGCTTATCGGGCGCACGAGAAAGGCTAAATTCAGTCAGGTCCATAACCCGTAGCAGCTTGTAGGGTTCCAGACCAAAAAGGTCTGCCAGTCGGGTATAGACTGGCTCTAGTTCGCCATCGAGATCCACTTGGATGTCTCGCCACACATCGGATAGCGCTGTACCACCCTCATGATAAGTATGCTTTTTGCCGCCGTAATCCTTTGTCGTTCGGTTACAGATAGGGCAGTACGTGTAGGCAATGCGGGTTATTGTGTGTCGAAGGGACTGCTTGTATCGGGTTAGGATCAGCATCCCGAAATGACCATGCGTGATGAAACGGCTGCCAAGATCGATGGGCGTTTTGCGACGGATGGCGACCCAGTGTTGGTAGCGAACGGATGAATCAACAGCGTCCAGAACCCTGACCAGGTCAACGATTTCACCTAATACGACTAGGGTCGCCTCGGGTCCCAACGCGCGTGCTGCTTCCGTCACAATCTTCCCGCTGTCAACGAGGTGATTGGCGTGCTCGCTAGAATTGGGCATTGCCGGTAGACGTATTGCTACAACCTCATTGAGGCCACGAACTCCCTCAACAAGCGCATCCAGCGTCTTTGGGGTACTGGTTTCTACAGGAAGACGGGTGCTGTGTTCGGAGAAATGGGTCATGGTCGGGCCTCCACCAGTTCCTCCACGAGAAACTGACGCAGCACATCAAGTTCTGCCCGGGAAAAAGCGACCGTACAATGACTGTGGGCACAGATGACGCGTAACGCCGTTTCGCGCTGGAAGTTCCCCGATCCATCAATGACGTATGCGATTTTGTGCCCAGCATTGGCGACTTGCATATAGCGTGCACGGGCTTGCCCTGCCTTGCGCTCGATCACGCTATTGGTAGTCACCTGGAAACAGACTTCTATGGCAACGAACTTCTTGCTATTTGTCGCGACGAGATCAAATGAAGTCAACCGTCCTGTATCATCGTCCGTGTGGGTAACGTTTGGCAGACGACCGGAAGTTTGAATGGCAATACCCGTTTCGGTCAAGCTCTCTTTGAGGTACTCGGATACGAATCGTTGGGCAAGTTGGCCCAGATTGTTTACCTTTGCGCCCGCGGTAATGCGACTAACCCAGATGTATCTTTGTTTGACGAATGTTGCCAGGTCGTCGGGCTTGCCCAGATACTCGCCTATCTCGCATCTGGAAAGCGCGGAATGGGCTGGTTGATCCTGATCTCCCACGAAGCTTCCAAATAGCAGAATTGCAGCGGCATCTTTCTGCAAATCGGACAGCGGCCGGGACACCAGCAGTTGCTTGCCATCAATGCCCAGGCTCTTGTTATTGAGTGTCGCTTTTGGCAGTGCCTTAAAGGAATAAGTGTGTTGCTCTCCACGCCATTGATACGTCAGCTCGCCAAGTGGAAACAGCCGTGCAAACTCCTTTCTAACGCGCTGAAGCATCTCACCGCCAAAATCCGCCAGGATAGCGAGATGCTTCAAAAAGAGGTTTGACGAGAGCGTTGATGACTCAACGATAGTGAATAGACTTTCAAGGTCAGGGGTTTCAATACTGATAATACTGAGGAATTGGTCCTGAGTCTGAAGTAGGATGGGGATGATACTTAGATCGGCCTCTAATGCCGATAGCTCGTACGGCCAGAACTTTGATGCCAAAAGCTCCAGCTCTTCTGGGGTTCGTTGATATCGCGTACGCTCCACCATATGCGGTCTGCCCACCGTCTTCCGTGCTTTGCCTCGTCAAAGTATAGCACAGCCGTTCGTAGGTATGCACTGACGATTGAGCAAAAGCAAAGCATGTAGAGAAATAGAACACATGGTCTAATTTGACTTCTGCGCTACAATAGTGAGTATGGACTCCCTCCCCTTCGCCGAGGTCGTCGTCAACGTCGAGGTTCCCCTCTCCGACGCCTACCATTACCACGTCCCCGCCGACCTGCGTTCGGAGATCAGGGTGGGGCATCTGGTGGAGGTGGAGTTCGGCCGCCGTCTGGCCCAGGGCATCGTCATCGGCTTCAGCGACACCGCCCCGGTGGAGGAGACCAAGCCCGTCATCAGCCTCATCGACCCGCAGCCGGTGCTCTGGCCGTGGCAGATCGAGCTGGCCCGCTGGCTCAGCCGGCGCTACCTGGCCCCGCTCAACGCCTGCTTCCGCCTGCTGCTGCCGCCCGGCCTGACACGCTGGGCCGACGCGACCTACGACATCAACCCGCGCTGGGACGGCGCCGGCGCGCTGACCGAGAACCAGCGCCGCCTGCTGGAACTGCTGCGCGAGCGCGGCGACCTGCGCGGCCGGCAGATCGGCCGCGTCATGAAGAAGACCGACTGGCAGCCGGCG
>JAIBAS010000098.1 GCA_019695075.1 Promineifilum sp.
GCGTCGGCCGGCGTTGGCGAGGCCCGCAGCGCTCGCGACCGCGCTGTCCTGACCGCGCCCTTTGCCGGCACGGTCGCCGAACGGCTGGTCGAGGACGGGGAGTGGGTCGCGCCCGGCGTGCCCGTCGTCCAATTGGGCAGCGCCGGCTGGGTGGTGGAGACGACCGACCTGGTGGAACTGGATGTCGTCCACGTGGCCGCGGGCCAGTCCGCGACCGTCACCTTCGACGCCCTGCCCGGCGAGACGCTGCGCGGCACGGTGGTCGATGTCGGTCGCGTGCCGATAGTCACTCTCGGCGACGTGACCTACCGCGTCCGCATCGCCCTCGACGACGCGCCCGCGGAGCTGCCGCTGCGTTGGGGCATGACCGCCCTGGTGAGCATCGACACGCCGTAGGCGGCGAAGCGCCGCGTCGGTCTACGTTCCGAGGGCCATATCTGGTAAAATCGCGGCATGATCCACGTTTTGTCCGACCAATTGGCGTCCCAGATCGCCGCCGGCGAAGTGGTCGAGCGGCCGTCGTCGGTCGTCAAGGAGCTTGTCGAGAACAGCATTGACGCCGGGGCGACGGCCATCACCATCGAGGTGCGCGGCGGCGGCCGGCAGCTCATCCAGGTGGCCGACAACGGCAGCGGCATCGACGCCGGCGAGGTTGAGACCGCCTTTCTGCGCCACGCCACGTCGAAGCTGAACACGGCCGACGACCTGCATGCCATTCGCACCCTCGGCTTCCGCGGCGAGGCCCTGGCCGCCATCGCCGCCGTCAGCCAGGTGACCGTCGTCAGCCGCGCCCGCGAGGCCACGGTGGGCACGCGCCTTGTCCTCGACGGCGGCCACATCATGACGCGCGAGACCATCGGCGCGCCGATGGGCACGGTCATCGCCGTGGAGAACCTGTTCTACAATGTCCCCGCCCGGCTGAAGTTCCTCAAGAGCGTCACCACCGAGAAGCGGCTCATTGATGAGTTCGTCACCCGCTACGCCCTGGCCTACCCCGGCATCCGCTTTCGCCTGAGCCACGACAACCGCATCACCTTCCAGACGACGGGCAACGGCGAGACGGCCGACGTGCTGCTGGCCGTCTATGGCCCGGAGACGGTGCGGCAACTCATTGCCATCCCCGCGGACGAGGTTGACGAGCGCCGCGTTGGTGTGCGCGGCTACGTCAGCGATCCGGCGCTTAACTGGGCCAACCGCAACCACATCCAACTGTTTGTCAACGGCCGGGCCGTGCGCGATAACCGCCTGACCTTCGCCGTCGTCCAGGCCTATCACACGCTGCTGCCCGTCGGCCGCTTCCCGCTGGGCCTGCTCTTCCTCGATGTGCCCGTGGAGGACGTCGATGTCAACGTCCACCCGGCCAAGGTCGAGGTGCGCTTCCGCGACGAGGGAACGATGTTCAGCGCCGTGCAGCGCGAAGTGCGCGCCGCGCTGCTGGGCACGACGCCCGGCCGCGCCGCCGGCGGTTGGCCCACGGGCGACTCATTGGGCGGCTGGAGCAGTTGGGGTGGGCGGCCGAGCTTTGCCCCGCGCGAAGACGATGACGACCGGCCCGCGTCGCAACTTGACATCCCCTGGCAGCTGCGCCCGCCCGCGCCGGACGACGCGCCGGCCGCGTTGGAGGACGACGATGCCGGCCCCGAGCCGGCGGCAACCGCGCCCGGCGCGCCGCCCCCGCCGCTCATCCCCCACGAGTCGCGCCTGCCCATCATGCGCGTCATCGGTCAGGTTGGCGCGGCCTACATCATTGCCGAAGGGCCGGAGGGGCTATACCTGATCGACCAGCACGCCGCCCACGAGCGCGTCCTCTTCGAGCAGCTATTGGCCCAGTGGCGGCAGCGGCGCGTGGCCGCCCAGGGGCTTGTCGCCCCGGCGACAGTCTACCTGCCGCCGTCGCAGGCCGCGCTGGTGGAGGAGCATGCCGACCTGCTGGCCGGGCTGGGCTTCGAGATCGAGCCGTTCGGGCCGGGCGCGTTCCAGGTGCGGGCCGTGCCGGCGCTGTTGGGCCGCACCGACCCGGCGACGGCGCTCATGGCCGTCGTCAGCGACCTGGAGAACGAGGCCGCGCCGCTGGGGGCGCAACTGGAGGCGCAGGTCATCAAGCGGGTGTGCAAGTCGGCGGCGGTGAAGGCCGGGCAGACGCTCAGCCGCGACGAGATGGAGGCGCTCATCGCCCAGCTAGAGACGTGCGCGACGCCCCACACCTGCCCCCACGGGCGGCCGACGCTCATCCACATCTCCGCCGCGCAGTTGGCCAGGCAATTCGGCCGGACGTAACGTGGCGCGATTCTCCCGAATCGCGTTTCTTCGGCGGGGAGCAGCGCGATTCGGAGAATCGCGCCACGCTGGAGGGCGATTCGGGAGAATCGCGCCACAGTCGGCTGCTTGCCGGTGGCATTGATCGGCGTACAATAGGCCTGTCAACATGCGCGGCCCTCGCGCGCCTTTCCCAGCGATCCGGGAGCGACCTATGACCAATTCCGACCACCGGCCGCGCGCGACGATGGCCGCCCGCAAACGCATCGCCCTCGTCGCCCACGACAACAAGAAGGACGACCTCCTCGAGTGGGCGACTTTCAACCTCGACCTGTTGCGCCAGCACAAGTTCTATGCCACCGGCACCACCGGGACGCTCCTGGTGGAGAAGCTCGGCCTGGAGGTCACGCGCATGCAGAGCGGCCCGTTGGGCGGTGACCAGCAGCTGGGCGCGCACATCGTCGACGGCGACATCGACATCCTGATCTTCTTCTGGGACCCGCTGGAGGCGCAACCGCACGACCCCGACATTCGCGCCCTGTTGCGTATCGCCGCCGTCTGGAACATCCCCGTGGCCACCAACCGGGCCACGGCCGACTTCCTCATCTCCTCGCCGCACATGACTGGGGAGTATGAGCGCCTGTTGACCGACTACTACGACTACCAGCATCGCCTGGACAAGGCTGGCGACTAAGCCGGCCCCTGACCGTCATCTCACCGAGCGCAGAATAGGAGTAGCTATGGATATTCAACTGATTCCCCTGGCCGACGCGCAGACGCACGTTCCGCCGACCGAAGACTTCGGTTTCTGCGTCCACTTTGCCAACCGGATGTTCACGCAGCGCTATAACCACGGCCGCGGCTGGCACGACGCACGCATCGAGGCGTATGGCCCGTTCGCGCTGAGTCCGGCCACCGCCGTGCTCCACTACGCCCAGCTCATCTTCGAGGGCATGAAGGCCTACCGCCGACCGGACGGCGACATCAACCTCTTCCGGCCGATGGAGAACATGCGCCGCTTCAACAATTCGGCCCGCCGCATGGCCATGCCCACGGTGGACGAGGAGGAGCATCTGGAGGCCATTTGCCGGCTGATCGAACTGGAGCACGACTGGGTGCCCCGCGCCGACGCCGCCACACTCTACATCCGCCCGACGATGGTGGCCACCGACGACGCCCTGGGCGTCCGGGCCAGCGCCAACTATCTCCACTTCGTCATCATCAGCCCCGTCGGCCCCTACTTCAAGGAGGGCTTCAGCCCCGTGCCCGTCTACATCACCGATGAGTACGTGCGCGCTGTGCATGGCGGCGTGGGCGAGGCCAAGACGGGCGGCAATTATGCCGCCAGCCTCTACGCGGGCGAAGAGGCCCGCCGGCGCGGCTACTCGCAAGTGCTGTGGCTCGACGGCCGGGAGCACCGCTGGGTCGAGGAAGTCGGCGCGATGAACATCTGCTTCGTCTACGACAACCACCGCATCGTCACGCCGTCGCTGACCGGCAGCATTCTGCCCGGCGTGACGCGCAAGTCGGTCATTGAGCTGGGCCGTCACCTGGGCTATGAGGTGGCTGAGGAGATGATCGACGTCCACGAGATGCTGGCCGACGTCAAGAGCGGACACATCACCGAGGTCTTTGGCTGCGGCACGGCGGCGGTCATCGCCCCGGTCGGCAAGTTTGGTTTCCACGACGAAACGATCGTCATCAACGACAATCAGGCCGGCCCGGTGGCCAGGGAGCTATTCCAGCACCTGACCGACATCCAGTTCGGCCGCGCCCCTGACCCGTTCGGCTGGACATACACCATCCGCGCCAACGGCCACTAGCGACAGACGAGGGGCCGGCCCGCAACCATAACAGCCGGCCCCTGTCAATGCCCACCCTGGTAGTTTCTGGCAGTTTCCCGCGCTAGACTTAGTACTAGGGCTTGTCCCCACGACCGGCCTGACACAGTGTTGCTTACCACCGGCCACTGGCCATCGTCCACTGACCACATTTTTGGGAGACCTATGCGAGAAGTAGCCATCCTCGGCGTCGGGCAGACGCCGGTGCGCGAACATTGGGATCTGTCGTTGCGGCAACTGGCCGTGCAGGCCGGCCGCGCGGCTCTGGCCGACGCCGGCGTCGCGCGCGTCGATGCCATCTACGTCAGCAACATGAACAGCGACCGCCTTGGCGGCCAGCGCCATCTGGGCGCGCTGGTGGCCGACTACCTGGGCCAGCGCGGCGTGGAGGCTGTCAAACTGGAGGCGGCCTGCGGCTCGGCCGGGTCGGCCATGCGCCAGGGCTTGCTGGCCGTCGCCAGCGGCCAACTCGACGCGGTGCTGGTCATCGGCGCGGAGAAGCTGACCGAGTCGCCCGGCCGCGAGACGACGGCGGCGCTGGCCACGGCCGCCGACGCCGATTACGAGGTCGAGCACGGCATCACCTTTGTTGGTCTCAACGCGCTGATCATGCGCCGTTACATGCACGAGTTCGGCTATAGCCACCGCGACTTTGCCCCTTTTGCCGTCACCGCCCACGCCAACGCCGCCCGCAACCCCAACGCGCTCTACCGCTACGCCATCGACGCGCGCGAGTACGAGCGCGGACGCGAGGTAGCCGATCCCATTCGCCTCTATGACGCCTCGCCCATCGGCGACGGCGCGGCGGCGCTGCTGCTGGTGCCGGCCGAGCGCGCCCCCGGCGCGGTGCGCGTCG
>JAIBAS010000308.1 GCA_019695075.1 Promineifilum sp.
AACGTGTAGGGGCGGGTCTAAGACCCGCCCCTACCGCCGCCATACCCATTGTAGGGGCGGGTCTCAGACCCGCCCCCCTACCGTATCATGTGCTTACGTTACGTCACCCACAACGACCGCATCAGCTCATAGCCGATGACCACTTCCTCGCGGCCGGCGCGCAGGCGCATCGGCCCGTTGAAGGGCGCGCGGCCGACGATCTCGATGGCCGTGCCCGGCGTCAGGCCCAGGCTGGCGAAGTAGCGCAGCTTCTCCGGTTCGTGGGTGCGCACGCGGCTGACCGCGCCGCGGTGGCCGACGCCCAGGTTGACGATGCAGATGTCGTTGACTTCCGGCAGGCGGCCGTCGCGGTCGGGAATCGGTTCGCCGTGGGGGCAGCGCGTCGGCTGGCCGGTCATCTCGGCCATGCGCTCCGTCAGCCGGTCGTTTAGACCCGCGCTCAGGTCATCGGCGTGCTCGTGCGTCTCGTCCCAGGTGAAGCCCATCACGTTGACGAGAAAGACTTCCAGGAGGCGATGGCGGCGAATCTCGCGCAGAGCCGCCTCGCGGCCGCGCTCAGTCAGCTCGACGCCCTGATAGGGCACGTGCTTGACGAAGCCAACGTTCTGCAGGCGCTTCAGCATGCGCGGAATGGCCGGCGGTGAGACGTTCAGGCGGTCGGCCAGGCTGGTCGTGCTGACCGTGGGCGAGTCCTCTTGCAGCCGGTAGATCTCGGCCAGGTACTCGCGCATCGCCACGCTGGGTTCCATGTCCTCCCGCGCGTCCATGTTACTGCCCAGCCGCGTCCAACTGCTCGAGCGTCGTCTCAATCAGGTCGACCAGGTCGCGCAGCATCGGCTCGTCAAAGCGGAACTCGGCCCCGGCGGCGCGGTAGAGTTCGGGCAACGAGCGCGTCCCGCCGAGCTTCAGGGCGTCGCGGTAGGTGGCCACGGCCTGCCCCTGGTCGCGCAGGGCGTTGCGCCACACTTGCAGCGCGCCCACCTGGGCCAGGCCATACTCGACGTAGTAGAACGGCACGTGGAAGATGTGGAGCTTGCGATGCCGGCCGGTCGTGCGCTCGGCCTCGAAGCCGCTCCAGTCAACGCCGGGCATGAAGCGCGCCCAGAGACCGTCCCAGGCCGCGTCGCAGGCGACCGGGTCGGCGGCGTCGTCAGGATGGGTATAGACCCAGTGCTGGAAGGCATCGACGACAGCCATGTAGGGCAGGAAGGTGAGGACGCCCTCCAGGTGCTCAGCGCGGGCGCGGGCCGCCTCGGCCGGCGTGTAGAAGCCGCCGCTCGCTTTGGTCAGGTAGGGCGCGGCCAGCAGTTCCATGCTCATCGAGGCCACCTCGCAGAACTCCATCGGCACTTCCATCTGCCAGATGGTGGGCAGGGCGAAGGATTCGAAGGCGTGGAAGGCATGGCCGGCCTCGTGCAGGGTCGTCTGCACGTCGTCGTGGCTGCCGACGCCGTTCATGAAGATGTAGGGCCGCTGTCGCCAGACGAGGCTGCTGCAATAGCCGCCCAGGGCTTTGCCCGCGCGCGTGTCCAGGTCGAGCAAGTTCTCCTCGGCCATGAGGGCGAATTGCCGCGCCAGGCCGGGATCGACGCGCTCGAAGATGTTGAGGCTGCCCTGGATCAGCTCGTCCTGGCCGTGGTAGGGGGCCAACGGCGGGGCGTCGCTGGGGTCAACGGCCAGGTCCCACGGGCGTAAGGCCTCCAGCCCCAGGCGGGCGCGGCGGCGCTCATAGACGCGCTGGGCCGCGGGCACGACGACGGCCTCGATGGCGTCGTGGAAGCGCGAGCAGTCGTCGGGCGTGTAGTCGAAGCGGTTGTAGGCGCGGAAGATGTAGTCGCGGTAGTTGGGCAGGCCGGCGTTGGCAGCCAGCCGGCGGCGCACGGCCAGCATACGCCCGTAGAGATCGTCCAGCGCCGCGCGCTGCCCCAGCCACAGGGCCATCATCTGCCGCCAGGCGCGTTCGCGCACGGCCCGGTCGCGCTCGCGCAAGAAGGCGTTGAGCTGGTTGAGGTTGCGCGGCTCGCCGTCCCAGTCGGCCGACAGGCCGCCGGTGATCTTGTCGTACTCGTTGCCCAGCTTGGCCAGTTCGGTCATGAGGGGCACATTTTCCTCGCGGAAGAGGTCGGCCTGGTTGCGCATGGCCTGCAGGGGCCGGCGCATGTCCGCGCCCAGAGTGTCATCGTCCGTCGCCGTGGCCAGCAGGCGCTGCTTGAGGGCCTGGTCGGCGTGGCTGAAGTTCGGGGCGATGTTCTCGACGAAGTTCAGGAAGGCGCGTTCGGCCGTCTCGTCGGCCGTGTCCAGCGTCTTCTCGATGTTGGCGATGGCCCCGGACTCCTCGATGAGCATGTTGAGCTGCGACCACTGCGCCAGCCACTCGGCCAGCGTCGTCTCGTCGAGCGGCTCATTGGCCAGCGCCTCATAGCGGGCCTGGAAACCTTCCCAACTGGTCGTGTCGATGGCAAAAGGCAAATTCGGTATGGGGGAAAGAGACATGGGACTTCTCCGGTAATCAATCGCTGTGGCCGGCCGGTGGGCCTAAGCCCGCTGTGGTTGCCGACGGCTGCCGATTCTATCAGGAAAACGGCGCGGCGCACCCAACCGACAAAAAAGGCCCCTGCGGGGGCAAGGGCCTGGGGGGAAGCTGAGGCGACGACCGGATTTGAACCGGTGATGGGGGTTTTGCAGACCCCTGCCTTACCACTTGGCTACGTCGCCATAACAAGACGGCAGGCCCTGCGGCCTGCCGTTTCGCCTGAGCGGGCGACGGGATTCGAACCCGTGGCCTTCTCCTTGGCAAGGAGACGTTCTACCACTGAACCACGCCCGCATTCATTCCATCGTGCTGACCGGAATCGATGCCAGGACCCAGACTCGAACTGGGGACACCTTCATTTTCAGTGAAGTGCTCTACCAACTGAGCTATCCCGGCCAGTGGGATCTGCGCTGTTAAAGGTAAGGGGATTCTATCGAATTGGGCCGGGGCTGTCAAGTAAAATGAGGATTGCCCTCAGCCGGGCGATTGACAACCGCCGGGCATGGGGCACAATTGCCCGTGGGAGTGGTTGTGTCCCGGTGGATGCTGCGGTCTTCAAAACCGTTGGCCGGTCGCGCTGAGCGAGCGGCGGTGGGTTCGACTCCCATCCACTCCCGCCACCTGCCCCGTCGCGTGGCCTCGGTCACGGTTCGCCCACTCTCAGGGTATAGCTCGCCGGCTGGAGTGTGTCCGGCGCGGTGGCGGCGACAATGAGCAGCGGCCGCCGCCCGCCCGGCGTGGTCTCCAGCACGAACTGCACCCGCCCATCGGCCCCCACGGGCAGCGCCTGGACGGTCGGCTGCTCGTCGCCGTCGAAGGTCACCAGTTGCAAAGGCCACGTCTGCGGCAGCGTCGCCGTGGCCCGCACAAAGCCCTCGGCCAGCCAGCCAGCATCCAGCGTCTCGGCATCGTCGGCGAAACCGATGGCCGGGATGGCGATGTCGTCCAGCGCCAGGCCGGCGTAGCTGAGGATCAGATCGGTCACGACCTCAAAGCGCAGGAGGATTTCCTGCCCGGCGAACGGCGTCAGGTCAATGGATTCCTCGACCCAGGCCCGCGTCCGGCCGCTGTAGAAGCGCTCGGTCAGGGCGCTACCGGAGGGGTCGTCGTCGGGGCTGAGGCCCTGCATGTGCTCGGCCGTCAGCGCCTGCCAGCGCTCGCCGCCGTCGGTGGAGACAGAGACGTAGGCGAAGTCGTAGCCGCGCTCGATGTCGGCGAAGACGCGGTAGGTCAGCGTGGCCTCATCGACGCTTCGCAGATCGACGGCGCGGGTCAGGCGCGGGTTGCTGTCGTTGGCCCGCTGGGCCACCCAGATGTGCTCGCCCGAAGGCGCGTCCGCCCCCAACAACGACACGGCCGGCGCGCCGGCGAAGTCGATCAGATAGGCGCCGCTGGACGGCAATTCGTAGTAATCGGCGGCGTACTGCGACACCGTCGTTTCGAAGGTGGCCGGGGTGCTGTCTACCGGCGTCGTGGCCACCGGCTCCAGCGCCGGCCCGCCCCAGCGATAGCGCTCCGGGGCGTCGGCGTTGTCGTGGACGGCCATGGCCACCAGCCAATCGCGCCACAGCCCTTCGCCGGTCACATCCAGCCCGTGGGCCGCGGCCACGCCATCGACCGCGCCCAGCCCGACGGCGGGGCTGGTGGCGTACTCGTCATATAGCTCTGCCCCCAGGCGGTCATAGAGGAAGCGGTTGACCAGATAGCCCTGGCCATAGTGCGGCAGGGTATCGTTGTCGCTCCAACTGTTGAGTTGCTGGTCGGGGTTTTGCAGGAAGAGGCGGCCGCGCTCCTGGGGGCCGGTGCTGAAGCCGACCAGGTCTTGCGCCAGCGTCGCCGCGCCCTCGATGAACCAGTCCTCGTCGCCCGTGTCGTAGCCGGCGCCCAGCATGTGGCGCAGCTCGTGGGCCAGCACGTCCAGGTAGCGGCCGGAGCCGTATTGCCGGGCGTTCATGACGAACATGGCTCGCTCGTTCGACTGCGGGTTGACCGCCCGTGGCAGCAGATCGACGCTGTTGAAGTAGCCGGCCAGGCCGCAGCTGTCGGCGGTGATGCATAGCGACGCCGGGGAGACGTTGACGATGTGGGCCTTGCCGCCCGGCGGCGCGGACACGCCGAATTCGGCGTAAAGCGTGGCATAGATGTCGTCAAACTGTGCGGCGATGGCGTCCAACTCGGCCGCGTCCGGCTGCTCCACGTCGGCGGCCTGGTCGAACCAGAAGTAGGCCGTGTCGCTGATGCTCAATAGCCGGGCGGTGATCTGGCTGTCGGTGATGTTATCGACGTTGCGCACGGTGAAGGTCTCCACGTCGCCGAGCCGCGGCATGTCGGGCGGCGCGGCCGTGGGCAGGGCCGGGTTCAGGCCGCGGTAGGCGATGGCCAGGCGCACGGCGTCGGCCGGCGGCGGC
>JAIBAS010000426.1 GCA_019695075.1 Promineifilum sp.
GTCGTTCGGCCGCCCCCGCGGCGTCGGGCGTCTGGCGGCTCTTGACGGCAACGAGGGCCACGTCGGCGCGGCTGATGGCGGCGGGATCATCGGCCACGGCCAGGCGGTGGCGGCTATGGCTGCCGTCGGGGTGCTCCAGCCGCAGGCCATCGCGCCGCAGGGCGGCCAGTTGCGCCGGCCAGTGGCCGAGCAGGACGACATCGGCCACCGGCTCCAGGCGCGCGCCGAGCAGGCAGCCCAGCGCGCCGATGCCGATGATGACGATGCGCATATTACCCCTCCAGGGCCTGTTGGAACGCGGCCAGTTCCTCGGCGCTCATGGGGTAGGTGTGTTCCTCGGCCGGGAAGCGCCTGGCGACGACATCCTCGCGATAGGCGCTGAAAGCCTCGACGATGGTCTCGCTCAGACGGGCGTACTCCTTGACAAAGGGCGGATGGACGCGGTCGAAGAGGCCCAGTACGTCGTGGTAGACGAGCACCTGGCCGTCGCAGCCCGCGCCCGCGCCGATGCCGATGGTGGGGATGGCGATGCGCTGGCTGACGGCGGCGGCCACCGGGGCGGGCACGGCTTCCAGGACGATGGCGTAGCAGCCGGCGGCTTCCAGCGCCAGGGCGTCATCTACGAGGCGGCGGGCGGCAACGGCGGTCTTGCCCTGGGCGCGCATGCCGCCGAACTTGCTGATCGATTGCGGCGTCAGGCCGAGGTGACCCATGACCGGGATGCCGGCGGCGACGATGGCGCGGATGGCAGCGACCATCTCCTGGCCACCCTCCAGTTTGACGCTCTCCATGCCGCCCTCGCGCAGGAAGCGGCCGGCGTTGCGCACCGCCTCGGCCACTTCGGCCTGGTAGGACATGAAGGGCATATCGCCCACCAGATGGGCGTATTTGGCCCCACGCGCGACGGCGCGGCAGTGATGCAGCATCTCCTCCATCGTGACGGGCAGCGTGTTATCCAGGCCCATCATGACCATGCCCAACGAGTCGCCGACGAGGATGGCGTCGATGCCCGCGACGTCGACGAGGCGCGCGCCGGTGTAGTCGTAGGCGGTCAGCATGGTGATCGGTTCGTGGCGCGCCTTCTTGGCCACGAGTCGTGGGGCGGTCATCTTTTTGCGTTCCATTGTGATTGCTCCTGTTTTGGCCCGGCGGGGCGCTCCTGGCCGGGCGGCGGCGCGGGCGGTCTACGTGGGGCCGGGATTATCGCGCCGCGCGGCCTCCAACGCCCGGTTGAGTTCCAGCACCATGAGGGCGGCCTGCTCCGGGGTGATGTAGAAACTGGTATCCTCGATACGGAACAGCCTTTCAGGATCGGGACAGTCTTCAACAAACCGAAGGCAGATGTTGTCATCGTATTCTTTGTCGTCGGCGTCGTAGAAGATCGTCAGTTTGAGGCTCCCATCGAGAAGCGTGATGGCGGGCATAGGCTCTGTTCCTCCGGGATAAATGACGATGAACATAGGCTCTGTTCCTCCGGCGGCGACGCTGCTCATCAAGAGGCGCGCCGCGGTCATTCACAAGACGGTTGTTATCTCTCCTGACTCATGTAGAGGTGGCCGCGGCGGACGGCGCGCGCGTCTTCGATGGTAATAAAGGCGTTGGGGTCGGCCGCCTCGGCGATGGCGCAGACGGCTTCGGCGTCCTGGCGGCGGACGACGGCGACGATCATGCCCACGGTGCCGTCGCGGCCGTGACCATAGCCGACCGTGGCCCCGTAGCCGGCCTCGTGGATTTGTTCGATGATGCGCTGGGCCTGGTAGCGCGAGATGATGCGCACGTTGGCGTAGCCGCTGGCGGTGCGCTCGTCGTAGATCATGCCGACCACTGTGCCGACCGAGAAGCCGAGGCAGTAGCCGAGCACGTTCCAGATGTTGTCCAGATTGTTGACGACCTCGGCGATGGCGACGACGTAGGCCAGCACTTCAATGAAGCCGAAGGCGAAGGCGGCCGCCTTCTTGCCGCGCATCATCACCAGGACGCGGATGGTGCTGATGGTGATGCCGAAGACGCGCAGGGCGAAGATGAACAACGCGCCCAGCAGGGCGCCGGTGGTCAGTGGTGGGAAATCGAAGGACAACATGGCGTTGGTCTCAGCGGTCAGCCCATTGGTGGAGCCTATTGTACCCGCGGCGCGTCGTCCGCCAACGAAAAGGGCGCTCCCACGCCGCCGCGGGAGCGCCCTGCTTGGCTAACCGGTGTCGCGCTTACTCGGTCTACAGATTGCTGACCGGCAGGCTATTGATGGACACGTTGAGGATGAGGAAGCTGGCGTTGACCCAGCCCTGACGGCCGTCGCGTAGGATGACCTTGACCCACGTCGAGGCGGCGTTCCGCGCCAGCAGTGTCACGGTCGTGCCGTTGCTGATGCTGGTGAACGCGGGGTAGCCGACATCGGGGCCGGTGCGGACGTTCAGCGCGCCGGTGTTGACCGTGCCCAGCGCGCCGGCGGGCGGCGTGGGCGGCGTGGTCGTGCCGGTGATGGGTGTGAGGTTGGCCACGGGGATGGTCGTGCGCAGGTAGAGAGCGCTGACCCAGCCGACCGTGCCGTTGGCCAGGGACACCTGCACCCAAGTCGCGTCACCATTGCGGTAGCCGGTCAGGTTGACGACGTTGCCCGTGCTCAGCCGGGTGATGACGGCGAAGTTCGTGCCCGGCCCGGTGCGGACATTCAGGCGGTATGAGGTGACTGTGCCCGTGCCGGGGAATTGGCCGCCCGTGCCGGTCAGCGATGTGTAGCCGAAGCGCATCTCGGCCAGGGCGGTGTTCTCGTAGTACTCGATGCGCACCGGCAGCACGCCGCCCGGCGAGGTGAACTCGGCCGTGGAGGTCTGCGCGGGACGGTCGAACCAGGCATCGATGATCAGCTGATTGTTGACCCAGACGCGCACGCCGTCGTCGCTGGTGGCCGAGAAGCGATAGCGGCCGGACGGGAAGTTAAGGTTGGCCGTCCAGCGGGCGGAGAAGTGATCGACCGGCACCTGGGGCGCGGGCGTGCCGTAGCCCCAGCTATAGTTGACTGCGCCCTCGTCGCGAACGACAACGGGTTGGCCGCTCAGGCTCATGTTGCTGAAGTACTCAGCCCGCCACGCCGAGGAGGTGGGCGGCGGCGTCGTGCCGATGCGCTGCCACGTCAGCTTGGCGTAGGCTCGCTCGGTGTTCTCGAAGTACTCCATCTTGATGGGGATGGCGCCGCCGGGCAGGTCGATGTCAACGGAGAAAGATGTCGGCGGCTGGACGCGCCACTGGTCAATGACCAGGACGTTGTTGACCCACAGACGCACGCCGTCGTCGGTCGTGGTCGTGAAGCGGTAGCGGCCGGCTTCGAGCGGCAGGTTGCGCACCCAGCGCACAGAGAAGAAGTCGGCCGGGAAGCCGGCCGTCGGCGCGCCCAGGCCCCAGTTGAAGTTGATGTCGGTTGTCGTGCCGGTCAGCGTCGGCGCGCCGCTCAGGCTGGTGTTGGTGAAGTACTCGTTGAACCAGTTGTTGGTTGGCGTCGGCGGCTGTGGGGCGTTGAGCGAGACGTAGTTCATCTTGGCCACGGCCACGCCGCCGGCCTCGTAGTACTGCACGACGATGGTGTGGTTGCCCGCGCCGAGGAAGACGTCGGCGGTGATCGTGCGCACCTGGCTATCGTACCAGGCGTCGATGATCAAGACGTTATCGACCCAGACGCGCATGCCGTCATCGGCCGTGGCCGAGAAGCGGTAGGTGCCGGCCGGGAGGTTGGCGGTCTGCGTCCATTGGGCGGAGAAGTTGTCGGTGAAGACCTGCGACGCCGGCGAGCCGCCGCCCCAGTCGAAGTCGATATTGGCGTCCTGGCGAACGAGCACCGGGTTGCCGGACAGGTCGCGGTTGTTCCAGTAGCGGCCTTCCCAAGCGCCGCCCTGGGCGCGGGTGCTGAGCGCGCCGCCGGTCAGGGCGGCCACGGCCAGCAGGGCGATGATTGCGGCCAGATGGACAAATCTGGGGCGCCGAAAGCGGAACCAACTGTTCATGAGGATGCTCCTGTTGACTGGCAACGTGTGCGGAGCCGCCCAAGCTGCCACGACGCAGCGCGCACGGGCGCGCTGTCAATACATGACATAATGATAATTGTCCGCCAATGCTATGTCAAGTGAGAGACGCAGGCCGGGGGTGGGGGCCTAGGTGGCGCGCTCGCGGCCCTCAGCGGGGCGAACTAGTTCGCGTGTGTCGCCGACGCGCCGGGTCAGGCGCAGCTCGTCGAGGTGCTCCAGCAGGGCGATGGCGTACTTGCGGCTGGTAGCCAACAGGTCGCGCGCTTCGGCGGCGGTGATTGCGCCGTGGGCCTGGAGGTAAGCTCTCAGGCGGGCGAGTAGGTCGTTGTAGACGGGCGTCGAGTAGACGACCTCCTCGTTGATGGGGCGGAGGCGGCCGAGATCAACCAGGGCGAAGTACAGCGCGTCACCGACCATCGCCCGGCATTCCTTGACGCTGGGCGAGTTGACGCCCTGCGCCTCCAGCAGACCCAGCAGCCGCGCCGCGGCGGCTTCCTGCTCGGCCGACAGGCGCACGGCGTGGCCGGGCAGGCGCAGGAAGGGGCTTTCTTCGACGATGGCATCCTCAGCCAGCAGGGCATCGCGCAGAGCGTTGAAGAGCGCCGGAGCCAACTGTAGACGGGCGCGTAGCTCCTCGCGCTCCAGGCCCGGCCGCAGCGGCGACTCGGCGTGGGCGCGCACCAACTCGGCCGCAGCCCGCGCCCGCAACTCGCGCCAGGTGGCGGGTAGCATGACCTGCTTGCCGATGGCCAGTATTTCCCCCGCTGACAGCAGGGCGTCCAGGGCGGCGCGACCATCGTCGGGCGAGATGCCGGCGCGCTCCAGGACGGCCGCGGGTGTCAGCGGCCCGCCGCGCGCCAGGGCGTCTAGCAGCAGCTCGTCCGGCGCGTCGTGGGCCAACGCCTCGAAGCGGGCA